>JAUSGO010000001.1 GCA_030649025.1 bacterium
TCCTCCCCGAATCCCGCAAACGGGAGATTTTGTACGCCTTGATGAGCGAAATACGCGGCCGCGAGGCGTTAAGAGGAGCGGGCGGCCTGCGCCGAACAGAGCAAAGGTCCATATTCACCATATTCAAAAACATGCCGATAGCAGTCATTACGATCATCGTAGCGCTCTTGGGCGGGGGCACCTCGTTCGCGGCCCAAGGAGCGCTTCCGGGAAACGCATTGTACCCGATAAAAATTTACGTGAACGAGGGAGTCGCGGGGGCGTTTCAGCTCTCGGAAAACGCAAAGGCCGCGTGGGAAGTCCATCTCGCCTCCGAACGCCTGGATGAAGCCGCGCAGCTCTCTGCGAAAGGCGAACTCAAAGGCAAGAACGAAGAGCAGGTGCGAGAGGCTTTCACGAAGCACGCGGAAAAAGCCGAGGATCGCGCGGAGAAACTGCGGGAGAAAGGAAACTTGACCGCCGCCGCGAGCGTCGTCTCCGATCTCGAATCCTCGCTCCGCGCGCATGAGGGAGTGCTTCAGCTCTTTACCGACGCGAGCGGCACCGTCCGGGTCATCACGATGAAGCTCAACGGCACCATAAAAATCCGCGCCGAGATCGAACATGAAATAGAAGCAACAAGCACGCCAAACGTGAAACCGGCTGCCGAGGGGAAAATCAAAGCCGCGGAGAACGTGATCGCTTCCGTCAAATCGTTCTTGGCCGCGCACGCGACCTCGACAAACAGCGCCTCGACCGCCACATCGACCGTAACGACCTCGACTATTGCTGAAGCGAATGCAAAAATCCAAGTTGCGGAAAATCTGGTCGCACAGGCAAAAGCGGAAGTAACGGCCGGGCACTACGCGAACGCGTTCAATCTCGCCCAGCACGCGCTCCGCACTGCCCAAGAAGCCCGCATTTCCCTTCATCTTCGCTTTGAACTTAAGATTGAAAAAGGCGATGACGATGATGAGCACGACAACGCATCAAGCACAAAACGCGGCGAGCGCGAACGGAACGCCATGAGTACGGAGCGGAGAGAGGATGATGATGACCGGGACACAATAAAAATTCGTGGAGATATCCGCGCCACGACCACGCTGAAATCAGAACTCAAGCTGGAAACGAAAACTGAACGGGAAGAAAACGATGGGCATAATGAATCGAACTCCGCAGAGATCCGGCTAAAACTGAACTTGTAATCGGCGCGTTACCAAAAAACCATCCCGCCTAAGCGGGATGGTTTTTTGATTGTGAAGCGGGCTTATTTCAAGTTTTTTTATACACTTTTTTCTTGAATGGTGTATACAAACTATAACTTGAGGGAGAAAACAACAGATATCGGCAGGAGCGCGACAATAATTTGGAGCGCCAGAATAAGCGATGCCTGTTTTGGCGCGCGTGGCAACCATTTGACGGCAAAAAATCCGATCGCGAGCGGCTCAAGCACCAGCCATAATTGAAAAAAATGCGCGCCCGTTACTTCATCCTCCTCCCGGACAATGCCGAAGACAGTGATATAGATGACCAGATACGCAAAAAAGATGAGCGGGGCTGCTATGGGGATCCAAGCGCTGGGTTTTTTAATAATTGCATTCATCTATTCTTTTTCTGCGCCCACAAAGCGAATGCGATAATTGCTCCCGAAACAACGGATGAGAAAAGAATGTGCGACATATTATACGGTACGCTTAAAACCCAATATCCCATCGACCCGATGACAAAAATAATAATAAATTCAAGAACAAAATACTGCAGGAATTTTTTCATAAATTAACCCCGTTATTTCATAATTTTATTATTGTCAATAAAACAGAAACATTTTATTCGGAAATATTCTTCTTACTCTTTACCATACCCACAATACCCACGATAACTGCCAGCAGTCCTATCAGCTGACCTCCAGGGCTATCGTCAATTCCACCATATACAAACAGGAATACCCCGACCAATATCACAAGAGTGAAGTATAGTGTTTTGCGCTTACTCATATAAAAATTTTATCACAGATATATTTCCAGTCTATACGCTGGCGGTGACGATGTCCGGAAGTTTGAACCGGCTTTCGCCCAGAAGATTTATTAGAATTTCCTGTTATCCATAGATATCCACAGATAACGATAAATATATATTGACAAACGATAAGCAATAAATTAAGCTGTATTTATTACTAACCAAAAATCACCTATGAAAAAAAGCTCAACGATATTTCTTCAGGTGGTCATTGTGCTCATTGACATCGTGGCGCTGGCCATTATGATCAGGTTTCCCTTGACCGAGGGGAGAGCCGCAAACTTAGACCTGTTTAGTATTTACGCTGATCCGTTCATCATATATGGGTACGTAGTATCTATTGCATTTTTTGTTGCCCTGTATCAGGCGTTCAAATTACTCGGATACATCGGGCAAAACAAAGTATTCTCACTAAACTCTGTGAAGGCTTTAAGGACTATAAAATATTGTGCAATCGTACTGAGCATCTTAATTGTGATGGCAGGACTATACATAAGGATATTTCATGCTGAAGGTGACGACCCGGCGGGTTTTCTTGCCATGTGTATTGTGACTACTTTTGTTTCTATCGTCATCGCCACTGCGGCGGCCGTGTTTGAAAGAACTTTGCAAAGCGCTGTTGATATAAAGTCTGAGAACGACTTAACAGTATAACTAAACCAACATGGCAATCATCATTAACATCGATGTAATGTTGGCGAAGCGGAAAATGAGCGTC
>JAUSGO010000002.1 GCA_030649025.1 bacterium
GAGGGAGACTGCTGGGCGCGTACAAAAGTGCGCATTGAAGAAATGCGCCAGAGCGCAAGTATCATCCGTCAGCTGCTCGCAAAACTTCCCGAAGGAGATATCGTTGCGGGTCCTTTTCTTGAAGATAGGACGGGAAACCAAATGCTAAAGGCCTACACCCTGCGCCTTCCGGCAGGGGAGTGCTTTGCGCGGCAAGAGTTACCGCGAGGCGAAGGAGCTATTTATATGATATCCGATGGGGGCATGAAGCCGTATCGCTTTCGCATGCGAAGCCCCGCGTTCTGCAACCTCTCTCTTATTACACATCTTATTAAGAACGTGAAAATAGCCGATATGATAGCGATTCTTGGAAGTATAGACCTCGTATACGGAGAGATAGACCGCTAATGAGAAATATCCAATATCTAATTTCTAATGTTGCAACAAATTTTTATCATCGCCCTCTATGCCACTGCAATTTCCGCGTTCATCGGAGGATTTGCCGCATTTGGGGGCCTTGCAGAACGCAAAATCATCGGACGCATCCATTCGCGTTATGGACCGACCATGACCGGACCCTATGGCCTTTTGCAGACCGTGGCAGATGCGCTCAAGTTCATTGCCAAGAAACCCCTTATCCCGCGGCTTGCGGATAGAGCGTTATTCATTGTCATCCCTATTCTCATGGTCGCCCTGCCCTTCACCATTTTTGTCGTACTGCCCTGGGGCAATACGCCCGTGTGGTCTTTCAAATACGATCTGCTTTTTATCATCTCGCTTCTTGCCATAAACCCCATCCTCATTTTGCTGGGTGCATGGGCAGGAAATAGCAAATATGCAACGCTCGGGGGACTGCGCGCCGTTTCCCAGATCCTTGCTTATGAAGGCGTACTCTTTGTATCACTTTTGCCTCTCGTGTATGTTTCCGGTTCTTTTTCTATCGTCGATATCGTAAAATATCAGCAGGCGCATACCTGGTTGCTCGTTCTCCAGCCCATCTCGTTCTTTCTTTTTCTTGTAGCACTCGTTGCCATATCCGAGCGCCAGCCCTTTGACCTTCCCGAAGCGGAATCCGAGCTTGTGCAGGGATGGATGACCGAATATGGTGGCGTATTTTTTGCGATGATACTGCTGGCGCAATATGTTACCTTGTGGGTAGGAGCGGTATCACTTGCGGCATTATTCTTTGGCGGCTGGGGAGACATGTTCGGAGTTCCAGGGTTTATCATAAAAATCATTCTCGGAGTCCTTATATTCATCTACTTCCGCGCAACGTATTTCCGTCTGCGCATCGATCAACTGCTCGCCTTTACCTGGAAATGGCTTATTCCGATTGGGATTTTAAATTTATTACTAGTCGTGTTTATTTTTTGATATGAACCTTATTTCAAAAATTAATTTTTGGTATGCTGTGGGGGTAATTGTCATGACGTTACTTTTAGCATCCCCTGGTTGTTTATTAGTCACTAAATTAACAACTACAGCCTTTTATCTTTCCGTGGTTAATTTTATATCTGCTATTGTGATATTTTTTAAAATTCTATCCCAGCGCAAACAGGCTACAAGGGAATTTAAAAGTATTTTAGTCAGTACTTTTTTATCCTTCGCTGCCATGATTATAGTTTTCGCATGGTATGTAGTTGGTTGTGTTTCATCAGCAGGCACTTTAGTAAGTTAATATGTCCTACCTCAAAATCCCCATTCTTTTCATAAAATCCTTCGCGCTTGCGGTGCAAAGTTCCTTTCGTAAACCCTGGACCATTCAGTATCCTAAGGATCGGCCGAAAATCCCTCATGGATACCGGGGGAGGGAAGTGGTGAACCACGAGACGTGCATTTCCTGCGCCAGATGCATGATGGTCTGTCCCGTGGAAGCCATAGACATGTATCACCCGGAGTCAAAAACCATCGCGAATACTCCCGATGAGATAGCAAAGCTCCCCCCTGGAGCTGTCGGCAAGCGACGTCCGGGAGTGGATCTGTCGCGCTGTATCTTCTGCGGCTATTGCGAGGAGATATGCCCCACAACCCCAAAATCTATTTCGCTCAAGGAGATATATGAACTTGCCGAAACCGAATACAGCAAAATGAAGCACCCCTCCACCGACCTTGACCCGCATTGGGTTGAAGGTAATTCAGAAGTGACACTCCCGTAATACCCCGATGCCAATATACGAATGAATGCGGATGTTACGAATAAAATTTCATTCGTTGCATTCGAATGCATTTGTTGATTAGCATCACATATGGAAACTTTCACTTTCTATATCTTCTCCCTATTCGCCGTTGCTTCACTTTGGATGCTACTTCGCGCGCGGCAGATCGTGCATGCCATCGCATGGTTTGCGGTGTTTCTTATTATTACCGCAATTTTCTTTGGGCTTTTACGCGCACCGTTTTTGGCGCTGGGACAACTCATTATCTTCACCGGTGGTATGATCGCGATACTGCTTATCGGAATATCGTTTTCGGGGATGGATTCGCAAATCGGCGAATTACGAATTACGAATTACGAATTACGAAAAAATCATGGGTGGTACAAGATATTAAGCCTGTTTTTTCTTCTAACGCTGTTTATTTCCTTAAAGCTCTTTTTTGCAAAAAACGCTTTGGAATTACCGGCAAGCGGTCTTGCTTTTCAGCTTTTCGGAACCTACTGGCCGCTTATCGCCGTTATCTTATTGATGTTTCTTTCCGCGCTGCTCTCGGCGGTATACTTCCTTAAGAAAGAGGACTAAAGAATCATTATGAATTTGATGTCTTACATACTCCTATCGCTAACGCTCTTTGCGTTCGGAGCATACGGAGTTTTGGTTTCCAAACACCTTCTTAAAATATTTATTTTTTTGGAAGTGATGACCGCCGCGGCAAATCTGCTTATTGCGGCGTTTGCTGCCTACAATCGTATTAATGCCGTGTTGGGGCAAGCGCTGATTGTCATAGTGTGGACGGTATCTGTCGCAAACGCGGTGGTATTCGTAGCGCTTGCCATTTACCTCTGGAAAAAATACGGGACGGTCAATGTTGACGACCTGCGGGAGTTAAAAAACTAGTTTTAAATATGAACGATTTAAAGCAAAATAAAAATATACTATTCGGCTTACTTTTGTTACTCGGAAGCTGTGTCGTATTTGTATACGAGAAATACTTTTATGTAACGCCGGTCTGCTCCGGATACTCATTCTTTCAAGGGTTTAGCCTAATTTTAATAATCTTGCTGTCGGGCGCTTTAATGAATGGCGTGTGGGCATTCATTGAGATGCTACGTTTTCGTAAAGAGCCAACTCCCAAAATAGCTTTTGGAATTGTTGTAATAGCCGGAACTTTTCTACTGTTTTCTTTTGGAAATTTGGGGTGTTATTTCGGCGGACCCATAGTATCCTAAAGTCTTAAATCCTTGATTTTCATTTTTCTCACCATCTTTTCATACTTCGCGGCGTTTCTTGTGATCTTTGCCCTCGGTAGGCGCAAAAACGCATACGCGGACAAGATCGCCCTTGCCGCTTCGGCAATAAGCCTTGCGGCGTTCTTCGTTATGCTGTTTGTGCCCTCGCTACAAGGTGAATTTATATTTGCGTCATACCGTATTTCTGCCATAGAATTCGACTTCGGGTTTTTAACAGACAAGCTTGCACTTCTCATGGGCGGCATCGTATCGTTCGTGACCACGCTTGTGCTTCTCTATTCGCGCGACTACATGCGCCAGGACCCCGAGAAGGGAAGATTTTTTGCGCTTCTTTGCTTTTTTGCCGGCTCCATGCTGGGCATCGTCTATTCCGTGTCATTCGTACAGCTTTTCATTTTTTGGGAGCTTGTGGGACTTTCCAGTTATTTCCTCATCGGATTCTGGTGGAAGGACCCCGCGGTCTCGTCATCGGCCCGGAAAGTATTTACCACCATCGTCGTAGGCGATGTGCTGTTACTGCTTGGTTTTTTGATACTCGGTAGTGCGTTTGGCACTTTCACCTTCAGTGAGATACTTCAGGAGCACCTTCATGTAGCGTTACCAGCGACTGGTGTCTTTTTGGTATTGCTGGGCGCATTTACCAAGTCTGCCCAACTTCCCTTCACCATGTGGCTTCCGTGGGCTATGGAAGGGCCAACGCCCGTAAGTGCGCTTTTGCATTCCGCCACGATGGTAAAGGCCGGAGTATTTCTGATCGCGCGTATCTTGCCGCTTGTTTTTGCGGCGCATTTAACCGGGTTTGTTGTCGTGTTTGCGTTGCTTACCGTTTTTGTCGCATCTTTGGCGGCGCTTGTCGAAGAAGATATCAAGCGAATCCTTGCGTATTCCACCATAAGCCAGCTTGGTTTCATTGCGCTCGGTCTTGGTCTTGGTGCATACGGAGCCTCTCTCTTTCACTTGTTCAACGACGCATTCTACAAGGCCCTTCTCTTCTTGGGAGCGGGAGTTATTATCCACGCAGGCGGATCGCGGAACATTTTTGAATTAAAACAGCTACATTGGGCTCGGGAAAAGACATTTTTACTGCTTACCATTATTGGCGTACTGGGACTTTCCGGTCTCCCGCCGTTCAATGGATTTTTCTCAAAGGACCTCATTATTGATGCCGCAAAAGAATCCGGCAACTTGGGTCTTTTTGTCCTCACGCTTGTTGCCGCGTTCCTTTCGGCTCTTTATATCTCGCGCTGGATATTTCTGATTCTGCGGAATGTTTCAAAAAAAGAGGAAGGAGTGGGGCCGGAGCGCGGAAATTTTTCATGGAGTACAAAAATTCCCATGGGAATGTTGGCTTTAGGAGTTTTAATGACCGGGTGGTTCTCCAAGCAATTTTTCTCATGGGTAGGTGGCGGTGAACCGTCCTACCATTTGCCACTGAGCCTGCTGTCGATACTGCTTGTTTCCGCGGCATTTTGTATTTCCTATCTGGCGTACTTCGAGAAAGTGATTTCTCCCGACAGACTGGCTCTATTATGTTCCGGGGTATATCGGCTGTTTCGCGCGAAATTCGGATTACCTTGGTTTTACGGAATTCTCGGAAGATTTTTTTATGCGCTTGGACAGGCGCTGGGAGAATTTGATAGATATGTCATTGATAGCGCACTGCATGGCGTGGCATTCGTAGGAAGGGGCGTCTCAGCCTTTTGTTTCATGCTTGACAGAAAGCTTTTGAACGGCGCATTGGAGCTTACGGTGCGAGCGGTGACAAAACTCTGTTTTGGTTCATATGCGTTCGATATGTCGTATGTAGATAGGATCGTGAGAAGTTTTTACGATATTCTCGCCGCATCCTCCGGATTTTCCAGAAGGATTATCTCCGGATCCATAGCAAGCTATGTTGCCGCGCTGCTCATTGCCGTTATTTTTTCGGTTCTTTTTCTGAACGGAGTCCTTGCAAAATAATCCCAACGCCAGACATTATTTTTATTTTATTATTATAATCAATCCTTGTTATGCTCCCACTCCTTATAGCAGTACCATTTCTTGGCGCCGGCATCATATTCGTAGCGCCCCGCGCATCGGCAAAGCGCATTGCGACGGCCTTCGCATCGCTCATGTTTGCGGGCGGCCTTTTGACTTTGCCGCTTTTCCATCTTGGCCAAAAAGGCTTTCAGTTTTTAAGCGCGTGGGACTGGATTCCTTCGATCGGCATTTCATTTAAAGTCGGCGTGGATGGCTTAAGCTACCCCCTGGTGCTCCTTACTCTATTTCTTGGATTCATCGTAACCCTTTTGCCATTTCCTCATGTCCCGGAAGGCGTCGAGCGCAAAGAGCGGGCATACTGGGGAATCTTGCTTCTGCTCATTGGGGTCATCGTCGGGGTTTTCGTCTCGCTTGATCTTTTTGTCTTTTATATCTTTTGGGAGCTTGTGCTGGTATTCATGTTTTTCCTCATCATGCTTTGGGGAGGGGAGAATCGCCGGTATGCCGGTATGAAGTTTTTCATCTACACGCAGGCGGCATCCCTCATCATGCTTGTGGGGATCATCGCGCTTTATTTGTATGCGGGCATGCATACGTTCGATCTTACACAACTTGCGAATGCATCGCTTCCATTCCGTCTGCAATACATGATCATGTGGGCATTTCTCATCTCATTCTTTGTTAAAATACCGGCGGTGCCATTCCATACGTGGCTTCCCGATGCGCACGTTGAAGCACCCACGGCAGGCTCGGTTTTGCTCGCCGGCGTGCTTTTAAAAATGGGGGCATACGGCATTCTTCGAATTCCTGGCACGATAACCCCCGATGCCCTGCACTCTATTGCCTGGGGACTCGGGATATTCGCCTTCATCTCTATCGTATATGGAGCGCTGGTTTCGCTTGCGCAAGATAACATAAAGCGGCTCATTGCTTATTCAAGCGTCAATCACATGGGATATGCGCTTTTGGGCATCGCCGCCTTCACTCCGCTTGCCTATCAAGGCGCGGTGTATGTGATGGTGAGCCACGGAGTGCTTGCAGGACTTCTCTTTGCCCTTGCCGGAGCCATTCATGACAAGACAGGCACCTTCTCTATTGCGCGCCTCAAGGGTCTTATGGAAAAAATGCCGCGACTCTCATGGATATTCGTCATAGCGGCGCTTGGTTCCATGGGAGTGCCCGCGATGTCCGGTTTTGTCTCGGAATTCATGGTCTTTGCCGGCTCCTACTCCGTGTACGGAGGATTATTGCTGATACCTCTTTTGGGCGGCGTTGTGATAACCGCGGGATATTTTTTGTGGACACTTGAACGCGTATTTTTTGGCGCGTCAACGCCGGAGTGGGGGAGTCTTGTCGATATAACCCGACGCATGGCCGTACCATTTGTCGTGCTCGCTGCCGTATCGTTGTTTCTCGGTCTTTATCCGACATGGCTGCTTTCCATAGTTCAAGCTTCTAGATTTTTCTAAACCGTGATTACCTTTCTTCCCATTCCCATAGGCGCAGTCCTTATTCTTCTCTTGCATCTTTTGCGCATGCCGAAGCGCTGGTTTTTAGGCGTTTTTTACGGGGCGCTTACTTTTGCATTCGTAACCAATGTCGCGGAGTGGGGAAGTGGAGTGCGCGAAATAGGCCAGATATTCAGGATAGATGATTTTACAAGGTTTTTTGCCCTACTATTTATTTTTGTTATTTTTCTTGCCGCACTCTCACTGAACTCTCAAGTGCCGACGCATCGAAGTACGGCAGAAGACAACGCCATCATCCTGTCGCTTCTGCTCCTTGCTTCTTTCGCCATGACACTTGTCGCTTCCTCAACGAGCGTCATTTCGCTTTTCCTCTCTATGGAGTTTCTTGCCATCGCATTCTATGAACTCGTAGCATTAAAAAAAGATATAATCGGCATGGAGGCGGCAATAAAGTTTTTCGTGGTCGGCGTATTTTCTTCCCTGCTTTTTTTGCTCGGAGCAGGGTTCTATTATGGAGCTCTGGGTACAACGGATTTTTCGGCACTGGCCGGGGCATCCTATACGCCATTTCTTGTCTCCTCTCTCGTACTCATGCTTGCCGGTATCGGGTTCAAAATGAGCCTTTTCCCGCTCAATTTATGGCTCCCTGACGTGTATGAGGGGGCACCAAGCCCCATTACTGCCATTCTTGCGGGAGCCGCTAAAAAGGCCGGTTTTGCTGCCTACATGAGGTTTTTAACCCCCTTAATGCTTCCTGCGCTCCGATTCAAGTATTTCTCTTTGGAAAGCATGGCATCCACTTCTTGGCACACGCTCATAGCTCTTATTGCCGCCTCCACAATGCTTTTTGGAGCTATCGCGGCGGTCTTGCAGCAGAATGTGAAACGACTTATTGCCTATTCCATCATTTCCCATGCCGGTTTTATCGCGATAGGACTTGCGGCCGGGACCAGACTTGGATACACGGCGGCTTTTCTGCACATCTGTATCCATGCATTGATGGCTCTCGGCACATTCTTAATGATCTCAATACTCGAAGAGAAAGGTCTTCGCACGCTCGATGACTACAACGGCCTTGCAAAACGGAATTCCTTATTTGCGTTTACGTTCACCCTGTTTCTTGCCTCACTTACCGGTATACCGCCACTTGCGGGGTTTTTTTCCAAGTTCCTGCTTTGGACAAGCGCGGTGAATGCCGGCATGACATGGCTTGTTGTCGTTGCCGTTACAACCTCATTAATCTCCTCCTATTTCTATTTCATTGTTCTCCGACGCATATACGGATACGAAGCTTCGGAAAAGGCCCTATCCTTGCAGCTGACTACGCCGCAAATCGTCTCCATCGCGCTCCCCGCAGTGCTCATTGTACTCTTTGGACTTTTTCCTAACAGGTTACTGAATCTTATTAGTACATTGCTCTAGGACTGCTTAGAAACAAAAAAACGCTTTGGAGCGTTTTTTTGTTTGCTGTGTTTTATCTTGTGGAACTCTATGCGGGCGAAGCGGTTGCCAGACTTCGTAGATCAACGGAAGGGTCCGCAAGTTTTTCGCGCAGGGATGAAATGTCACGCTGGTCGGTGATGAATTTTGACACCCACGGAAGTTCTGGGGTCATGTTGAATTGCGTTGCCCCGACAATGCGGTTGTTCTTAATGATGAAGCGAGAGATTTTTCCAGAGGCTCTAGAGCCGCGCTCAATCACTTCCTTGTCGGGCGTTACGCGCACATTGCCGACAAAACAAATGGAGAGTCCCAATCCCTGCGTAGTGTATGCGGAGAGCGTCTTAAATACCGTTTTTTTGCCCGTCATGTTCATAGCGGCGCATCTTCCGTGCATCATGGCGTTTGCCCAATTTCCAAGCTGTACTCGCTCGCCCAGTATCACATCAAAATATGCCGCACAGTCTCCTGCCGCCCAAACATCGGGTAAGGACGTTTCCATGTATTCGTTGGTCTCGATAGCCCTCTCTCCTTTTAGACCGGAGGCTTTGAATGGCGCCAGGCGGTCCACAACGCCAATGCCGACAGAGATGAAACCGGTTTTCAATTCCCTTCCCTTGTTTGTTTTGACCGACTCGACCCGTTCTCCGCCCAGCACTTCCGTAACTTCCTCTTCATATAAAATCTCAACGCCGCTTTTTTTTAGCACGTCTTCTATTAAACGGCCGGACGGTTCATCCAACAAGATCTGCCAATAGTAGGGTTCGCGAAGCATTACCGTTGGCTTCATATTGCGCTTTATCATGATGTCGCAAAGCTCAAACGTAATGAACCCTCCGCCGATAAGAAGCCCCTCCTTGAGCGTTTCAAATTCCGCCATAATGCCCCGAGCATCATCCAGCGTGCGAAGATAATAAATTCCTTTTTTGTCGCTTCCGGGTATGGTCCATTTGCGCGGCGTACCGCCCAGAGCCAAGAGAAGCTTTTCATACTGCAACGCCTCTCCGTTCGAGAGGGAAACTTCCTTTTTTACAGCATCGAGCCCCAGCGCAGTTACCCCCTTGGAATATGCGATGTTTTTATCCGTATAAAAAGATTCTTTCTTTAGCCATACCGAATCTTCCGTAAGCTTCTTCAGCATGTAATTCTCCTTGGAGAGCGCGATGCGGGAATAAAAAATATACGGCTCGTCTCCCACGAGCGCAATGGATGCTTGCGGATCAAGACTTCTTAACGTCTCTGCCGCGGTGGTACCCGCAACGCCTCCGCCGACTATCACGTACTTAAAATTTTGCATAGCAAAATTTTCAATATCCAATAACAAATTTCTAATATCTAATCAAATCTTGCCATTGAATATTAGCTATTGGGAATTTGGCATTCCCGAAGCGGTTATGCTTCCGGATACACCTGCTTCCCCGTCTCGTCGTACAGAAATATAGCCTTGGTGGGGCAGGATTGGGCCGCAAGAAGCAGGTTGCCGTCATCGATGGCGGCCACGTTAAGCTCTGATACATCGGTAAGATCGGATGTGGGACCGCTCTTTTTGGGAAGCACGGCCTTATTCTCCGCATCCAACGAGAACACGTCCGGATATATTGCCACACAGCTTGCCGCGCCGATGCACAGCGCCCGGTCTACTTTCAGTTTTGTTATTTTTGCCATAATCTCTAAGGTCACGAATGATGCGAATAGTACGCGAATAACGCGAATTCACGAATAAGACTGCTAAGCATTCGTGAATCTGTACATTCGTGTAGTATCTGTAAATTCGTGATTATTGAATTTGTTTTTCCATCCACTCCGCTATCTGCCCCGTAAGTTCGGTATGTGCTTCAAAGATTTTTACGCCATGTCCTCCGGTTTCAAACTCTTGATACCAGAGATTTGCACGTTGCACGCCGGGTTCTTTGATGAGTTTTTGCGCGTCAGGATACGACGGGTCATCTTTTGTGGTGATGAGAGCCAGTGGACGATGGTATTCTACCATAACGTCATCCGTCCGCAACCCAAAGTAATTAAGTCCGGGGGAGAGGAGTATGGCGGCTTTTACCTCAAAATGGTCCGCGGCATAGGCAAGTGCGAGATTTGCACCTATGGAACTACCCACGACCACAAATTTCCCGTTCGGCGTTTCTCGTTTTAGAAAATCCATCGCGGCCGTAATGTCATAATACATCGTGTGGTAGTCTTCAAACTGATCGAATTTCAGGTCTTTTTTCTTGCCAAACCCTCCGCTCTTACCGTGCCCTCGAAGGTCAATAGCAAGCGTGTTCCATCCTTTCTTTTCAAGTGTTCCGCAAAAATCTTTCCACATCGCATGGTCGCGTCCGCGCTGGTGGAGAAGAAGTGCGGCTTTTGAACTTCCCGGCACCTGATGCCAATCTCCGAAAATCGTTGTATCGTCAATGGTTTTTAGAGATAACTCTGACATGTTCCGGGTTTTAGGCTTCTTGTGCTTCAATGCGCCACTTGTTCCTGCTGTTCGATAAAATGCTCCGTATGCGCAACCTGTGGCGCAAGCGTCGCCCAGAAAGAGAGCGAGATAACTATTGCGATAGCGATAAGATAAATATATACGCCCCAATCAGCTCCGGCGCGGTCTTTGGTAAAAAGCGGAATGAGAATGAAGATGAGAAAAAGCACCGGTGGCGCGATCACAATAGGCGTAAGCCCCCAGACATTCTCGATCGCCACAACCCATAACAGCCACCATGGCGGTTTTGTAACCTCGAGGCCCGCATAAGGAGAGGAGAGCAGGGGAGCGGGAAGCAGAATGGAAAGTGCTACAATGGCCACGCATGCAACGCCCACAAGCCATAAAATTTTCCGCACCGACGGAGAGGAAAAAAATCCGGGTTGGGGCGCGAGTTGTCCGCGGATTGCGGCATCCGTCACTTTCTTCCACGGAGCTATAAGCGCCCGGAACGTCGGCGCAAAAAGGCCATGCAACACGATAAGAGAAATAATACCGAAGGGCAGTAAAACGGCATGCAACACAAAGAATCTGAAAAGCGCATTATGTTGGGAGAAAAAATCGGTGACGAACTCCGTATAGGGCATGTAGCTAGCCACAATGCCCGTAGTGCCTATGAAAAAGTGCGAGTAGGCTTCCAGCGCCTCCTGGTCTCCGCGCATAAAGGTGCCGATGAGCATCTCTGCGCTAACCATGATGAGCATCCCCACGCCTATCCACCAAGCATATCTCCTGGCTTTGCCGGATGGTTTGGTGAGCGCCACACGCGTCATATGGAGGAAAAGGGTGAACAGAAAAATATCTGAAGCCCAGGCATGGAAATTTCGAACGAATGCCGTAATGGGGTTCCCCATGATAGTAATCATGCTTTGATATGTCTCTTCGGGCTGGGCGCTGTAAAAAAGAGAGAGCACAATACCCGATACTATCAGGAGCAGAAGCAGCACCATAAGCAAACCGCCAAGCACTGTGCCGGTCTGTTGAAGCTCAGATTTTATTTTTTGGATAGTGAGCATAATTTTTATCATGAGACCTCAAGGCGAGAACTATAATTAAAAGCGCGACGCTCCCAATGAGATAAGGTATTTTCGTAGTTATGTCAAGAAGTAAAATTTCTTTTTCTGCATTCACTAAATCAATTGTATTTAATTCAGTTCCATTACAAATCCAGGGCCAGTTAAGATAATTTTCTGTATCCGAGCGAATCCTCTGTGTATAAATAAGATACGTCCTGCCTACATCTAAGTTACTATAAGTATGCGTTATTCCAAAACCATCCTCATCAGTAGTAATTAGCATTATCTCGACACTTTTACCTGAAATTCCTTTCCACGACCTTAAAGTTTCGAAGATGCCAGTTATTCTCAGCTGACCCTTGTCAGAGTCCTCACTAATTTTTACTAGCCTCCCAACAAAGACCGCGTCTGATGATTTTAGTAGTTCAGACACGGAACGCGTCCCGCATGAGTATTGTCCGAACATTTCTGCGGGCAAGCTCAGTAGAAAAAAAATAGATAGAGTAAGACCTAGTTTTCTTAAAAACATATCAGAGATTTTCGGGATGTCCCTCTGCTGGGATACTTTGAGAACCTTCTCTGGGTGCATTAGGAATCTTAGCGCCATCTGAAACTGGGACACTGGATATAGGCTGTGGGCGACGGGGATAGAAAAGGAGCATCATACCAAAAATAAACGCGGAGAGAGCGGCGAATTTTACGACAGAGCGCGTCTCTTCTTCTTTCTGCACATCGTGCACAAGTTGGGCAACCTGATCACGCGTGAGGCCGGGAATCATCTCTGTATCGCCGTGGCCCGGAGCATGCGTAATGCCACCCTCCCCGGGCAGTACCTCGATTATAAATGGTAATGCGGTTATTTGCTCTTTTCGTTGTACTTGCAGCCACCCTTTGTAGACTCCGGCTTCTGGAAATGATGTATTGAATACGATGTTGGGCCCAAAACGCAACTTCGAGCGCTCGGCAGAATCTTCGGGAATCTCGGCTTCGGGATGCGCGTGCAAATACTCAAGCGATTCCTCGGATAGTATGACAAGATGCGCGGGTGAGGCCAAATATACTTCAATATCGTCGATGGGCGTGCCCAACACGGCATCATCCAATCGGAACGTGAGTCGCGCGTCTTCTCCAACGCGAAGCGTTGAGGGGGTTGTTCGAAGATCAAGTCGTATATTTCCAACAGTGACAGGGAATTGCGAAAGCTTCAAAAACGGCTGTATGAACGCGCCGCTCCCTACTTGGATATCCTTACGAAGAAGAATACCGTCCGTTCCCGTGGGTTTCAAATCGAAAAAAAGCGAATACGTCAGTTCGCGCGGATAGATAAAATTTTTAAGCACAAACGTACCGTCCGGCTGTAACGCGGGATGTTCATGAAAGAATTCTACCAAGTCAGAGCTGACCATAATGAGGTGGAGCTCTTTGTCATGCGTGACTTCAAAACTTTTTATCTGCCTACCGGCCTCCTTCTCGCTAAATGTAAACTGCATGGTTAGCGGCGTTGTTGCCTGCAGGGATGCCGGCGTGATAGATACCTCAAAAAATGCGCTCATATCCGCGCCTCCACCATGGTCATCTTGTCCGCCCATCGCACCTTCTTCGCCATGTCCATGTCCAACCTTCGCATCGGGCAAGCCGATTTGAGTGGCAGGATGCATGGCGTCAGTGGAGCCGCCATGGTCGCCAGCTGCAAAAACAATGCCCCCGTTCTCGAGGGTCATCAAAAATAGGAAAACGGCCAGAACAGTGCCAAAGCTATAAATGCGATGGTTTCTCACGATATACAGTATACGCCGCTTATTGCAGTTTCCCAAGAGTGGTTTTCCCCACCGTATCCGGCAGGAGAAGTCCGATACATTTACCGATACCGAGCTACAAAATAAATAAAATAAAGCTGAAGGAGACCTTTTTCCTTCAGCTGTCCGGGAAGAGAGGGCGCTGCCTCTCCCTTTCTTTTTTTGCGCGCCGAGTTTTTATTTGGCGCAGGGTGGCTTCTTGCGGAGGTTTTTTCCCGACTCCCTCGGCGCAAGATTGGCAGTAAGTATAACAGTAGTCGAAACGTCTGCCTTCCAGGAATGTCTGCCGATACGCTTTGGTGAGAGCCGGGATATCACAGCCGCACTTGTCGCACTTGAAGACTTTGGTAGTAACCACCCATTCCTCAGTAACTCGGCGGGATTGTCCGATGAGCAGTCCTTCTATTCTTCCGATTCTCATTTTTGCCTCCCAATCTCATATTAGCTCATTATTTTATAAAAGTCAATAGGTACTTGACAAATAATAAACTAATGCTATAATGCTTAATGAGATCATAAAACATTGAAAAATCTGCTTATTTGTGAGAATACTACTGGGTCTGTGGGGGGCGGGGGTTTCCCAAGAATCCCGGGTTTCCCGGAAGATTCTTTACATAAAAAAGGCATTTGCCAAAGTATCTTTTTGAAGCACTCGCTTCCCCCTGACCTGGTAATTGAGTCTTGATGCTATCCGTTCTTGCATTGATAAAAATGCAAGATATAGTACCAAGAAGCGGGTGCGCAAGGGTGCATGTACTTTTAATCAAAACATCACAACACCTCTTTGCGCTCCCACTCCTTGGTACCTTAAGTTCTTTCCCGCCGGGTCGAAAAACCTAAGTAGGCCCTGGGGGAGCTTCCCTCCCCCTCCCACGCATATCAAGGGGGGCAGCATAATAACGCTGTTCCCCTCCCGTCTTTTTGAGAGCTTTGTTCTAAATTTTTACAAAGTTCTTAGAAAAATGGGATTTTGTATACCGATATAGCGAATCTAAAATCCGAGCATATGCTCGGATTTTAGTTACGGATTTTGTCAGGGGATCATAATTCGGTCTGCAGCGTTTCCACTACATCCTCAATGTTTCCTTCCATGATTGAAGGAAGGTTGTGCCACGAATGTTTTATACGGTGGTCCGTAACCCGGTCCTGCGGAAAATTATAGGTTCGTATTTTTTCTGAACGGTCCTGCGTCCCGATCTGTTCTCTTCGGGAATCTTTTTGCGTTTTTTCCGAGGCCGCAATTTTTGCCTCAAGAAGTTTGGCCCCCAATACCTCAAAAGCCCGCTCGCGGTTTGCGGCCTGGGAACGCTCTTCCTGCATGGCCACGATAATGCCGGTTGGTTTGTGGTGAATGCGGAATGCAGTCTCCACCTTGTTGACGTTCTGCCCCCCCGGACCCCCGGATCGGTATGTTTCCGTCTCGATGTCTTCAGGTCGGATCTGCACGTCTACCGTTTCGGCCTTGGGAAGTACGGCCACGGACGCGGTGGAGGTGTGCACTCTGCCCGATTTTTCTGTTTCCGGGATGCGTTGAACCCTGTGTACGCCCGATTCATGGCGCAAAAGACGGTAGCAATTTTTTCCGTCAATATCCATGACAACCTCCTTGATGCCTCCCAGATCCGTTGTGCTCCGGGAGATGACGCGTATTTTCCATCCCTTGCGCTCCGCAAAGCGGCTGTACATGCGGCGCAATTCCTCGGCAAAGAGCGCTGCTTCCCCGCCGCCCACGCCGCCGCGTATTTCCATAATGACGCTTGAGATATTTGACGGAGACACGATGCCCAAAGCCAGGCGGTCAAGTTCCTCCGAGAGCTCCTCGATATTTTTTTGGAGAGCTTTTTTTTCCTCTTCGGCAAGCTCCCGCATGTCCGAGCCCCCCGTCTGTATAAGTTCTTCTACGGTTTCAAGCTGACTTTCGGATTTTTCCAAAGATGATGCGCACCCGACGATTTTGGAAAGATCTCCGTAGCGCTTGGACAGGGTTTGCAGCGCGGCGGTGTCCGCGGTAATTTCTGGCTTTGCAAGCTCAAGTGAAAGCGCCGCGTGTTGAACGCGGGCTTTTTCAACGGCATCTTTGATGTCCTTCCTCATTTTTGTTTTTTTGAGATTTTCTTGCTTTTCACGCTCTTTACAACCGTTGGCGGAGTGGGAGAGGCGACCAGCAGATTCTCTACCCGGGGTTTTCTTATCCGCACTTTCTTCTTTCCTGCGTCCGCTTTTTTCTGCGCCATTTGTTTTTTAAACCGCTCAACGCGGCCTGCCGTATCGATAATTTTCCCCTTTCCGGTATAGAAAGGGTGGCACGCCGAACAGATTTCTATCTCGTACGACGCCTGGGTCGAGCCGACCGTAAACTTGTTTCCGCAAGCACAGGTGATAACCGCGTTTGGATAATATGTTGGATGAATGCCTTTTTTCATAACCGTCTAAGTTTTTGTGCCGTTTTAAGGGTAAAAACCTATCTTAATGCTATCTATAATAATGCGCTAGACACGCCCGCTTTCCAACATGCCGAGAAAAGAATAGTGCAAAAATTTAGCCGAGCATGACCCGGGGCATCGTAACATATCCGCAGTACCCTTGCAAGGGTTTCTGCTCTATGGTAAGGTGTCTGGCGTGTGCCCGGTGCAACAACGGGCAGAAACTTTTTTCCGATGAAGGTCATAAAATCCGTATCAATTAACTTCTTACTATAACTCGATTTGCACCTGCATCTGGTTGTAGTACCAGGTATGTCTCAAGACCCATCAAACAAAGTAGAAGACGTTATTCCTGCGGAAGCAGGTATTCCCGTTTCGCATCCGAAGCTCAATGTGCTTTTGGAAATGCTTCGGGAGGGAGTGCATTTTGGGCATCGCACGAGTCGCTGGTCGCCCAAAATGTACAACTACGTGCACGGCACGAAAGGAACCATTCACGTGATCAATCTGGAAAGTACGCTTGAAAAACTCGAAGAAGCGGAGGCATTCGTTGAAAATTTGGGACGTGAGGGGAAAACGGTTCTTTTCGTAGGGACCAAGCCGTCCGCATGCGCCATCATTGAAAGCGAGGCTAAGCGATGCCTCATGCCGCATGTCGTAAATAGATGGCTTGGAGGAACATTGACGAACTTTTCATCGCTTTCCAAGCGTCTTAAGTATCTTGACGATTTGGAGGCAAAAAAACAGCGCGGGGAACTTGCCAAGTATACTAAAAAAGAACGGGTTGATTTTGACAAGGAGCTTGCGGAACTTGAGGAAAAATTCGGCGGCATCAGGCAACTTACCAAAATCCCCGATGCGCTTTTTATCGTGGACATCACCAAGGAAACGACCGCAGTGCGCGAAGCAAAGCGCATGCGGGTCCCGACAATAGCCCTTGTTGATACGAACGCCGATCCCACGCTGGTCACGCATCCTATTCCGGCAAACGACGACGCGATCACCGCTGTCTCTTACATCGTGAAACGCATTGCCGACGCCATACTCAAAGGAAAATCGGCAATGCAAAAAACAGCGGAGCCGGAACAACATTTATAATCTTATCGCTTGTTTGTATCATGCCAATTTCTACGGAAGCGATAAAGAATCTTCGCGAAAAGACACAAGCGGCTTTGGGCGATTGCAGAGCTTCGCTTGAAGAGGCCGGCGGTGACATGCAGCGCGCAGAAGAGTTGTTGCGCGTTCGCGGAAAGCTTATTGCGGAGAAAAAAGCCAGCCGAGCCGCGCATGCGGGCATTGTTGAGGCATACGTGCATCAGAATGGCCGCGTCGGAGTGCTTGTGGAAGTGCGATGCGAAACCGATTTCGTTGCCCGCAATGAGTTTTTCAAAGCCTTGGCCCACGATGTTGCGCTGCAAATTGCGGCGATGAGCCCGTTATACGTGGAACCCGGAGAAATTCCCGAAGAGATTGTTTCGCGCGAGCGCGCGAATTTTGAGAAAGAATTTTCCTCATCGGGCAAACCCCCGGAGGTTGTTAAAAAAATCGTTGAAGGAAAATTGGCTAAACTTTTTGAAGAAAAATCTCTCTTGACACAGGCATTCGTGAAAGACCCTTCGCGAAGCGTTCGCGATATCATCACGGACATCGTGGGAAAACTTGGAGAGAATGTCCGCGTTGAACGATTTGTGAGATACGAATTTTAAGACATGCTTCCTACCCTTTTCATGCTTTTTGTGATAAGCGGGGTGACGCTTATCGTATTGTTTACGCGCAAGCTTCCGCAGGCCCGCGCTGTTATCGTGCTGAAAAACGCAATGTCTCCAGCCGTGCCGGTTGGTGCGGTGATGAACGCAGCTGCGGCGCAAGCCGGAAATATTTTTTTCAGGCTTCTCGAGAAGTTTTTACGCCGTTTTAAGATTATCGCGATGAAGTCCGATAACGCATCAACGGTATGGATACATCGCATAAAAGAGAGATCGAAAAATCTTTCGCTGCAGTATCACGATTGGCGCATGCAGAAGCACGGCCTGCCCAAGGTTTCGTTTGAATCTTCGCTGGTCTCGGATATTGAGGAATGGTTTGACGGTTTTTTTCACCGGTATTTCAGGAGAGGCGTGGGATACGACCGCACGACGGTGCGAGACGATCTGGAACCGCGCGAGAAGGTGCTGGTCGCGGCAATTCTTGCCGATCCGAAGAATGTCTCCGCGTATCGCGATCTTGGCTTGTATTATTTCGAGCAGGGGAATCTGCCCGATGCCCTTTCGGCCTTTGAAGCCATTCGCAAGATAGATCCGACCAACTCCGAAGCCGCCGATCGCCTGCGGCATATTAAGGAAGTATTGGGAATGCCGGAAGAAGGAACGCGTAACACGTAACGAGTATATATTTCTCGAGACCTCTTTTCCCGCGCACCAGACCAGTTTCACTGGTCGGAGCGGGGTTCCGCTCCGCCTCCTTTGTTGGCGGAGCTTCACTTTTTGCTTGAAATACCGTAAAATACAGGATATACTGCCACCTTAGCGAATTGGGCAAAATGCTCCGGGGGAGCATTTTGCGGGCGGTATCCTCGTTTCGAAAAGATGAAATCCGCCCAGGAAGAGCAGTTGGTTTGCACCAGTCCCGTTAGAGCCGACCTAGCTCAATGGCAGAGCAACGCTTTTGTAAAGCGAAGGTTCCGAGTTCGACTCTCGGGGTCGGCTCTAACGGGATAAACAAGTCGTCGGTTCTCCCGATTTTCACTTATTATGCAATAAAGAAATCGGGATCCTCGATGCCTAGGTATCGGGAGAATCCGACCTCAGGCACATCAACAAATGCAACGGGATAAATAAGTTATCAATGTTGGGCAGGCCCCCACACCAATTGATTAATAAGTTTTTTGTAGCGCTGGAAAAACATTATGCTATTTTAGAAGTGCTTTGTTGCTGGTATACTCGATTGGTGTGGGGGCAGGTACCGAAGTGGTTAAACGGGACTGGCTGTAGACCAGTTGGCATAACGCCTTCGGGGGTTCGAATCCCTCCCTGCCCACTAACAATTTTAAAACACCCAAGCGAGTGTTTTAAAATTTGTTTGTTGTGTTGATGAGGAGGGATTCGAAGGGAGCCAAAGTCTTGGCTCCCAGGGTTTTTACGACTGGAAGAATGAGGGAGTAAAAACGAATCCCTCCCTGCCCACCAAAACAAAAACCCAGACAGGGTGTTTTTTTGTTTCTGTTATGCTGAGAAACGCGGTTTCATTGACAGGCTTTTACTTGTGGACTATCCTCGAATAAGATCTTTAGAGGAGGAAAAAAATGAAGCAGCCAATGCAAGCCCTGCTCATCGCGCCGGAGCCGGAGATGCGCGACGCCATTCACGGTCACCGCAAAGAGATCACGATCCGAGAAGGGCATCGCGCCTATAACTTGGGAGTTGCGATGCTGTGTTGCCAAATCGTTCCTTGGGCGGTCTTGGCGGACATCACGAGCGTAAGGCACTGCCTCGCGAAAGAGGTAACTCCGGCAGAATACAAAGCCGATGGATTCACATCGCGCAAGGATATGTGCGAGCAGATGAGGAGATTTTATCCGAACTTCTCCATGGATTCCCCGGTAACCATTGTCCGATGGACCAATGCCCGCGGATTTTTCGTTGATCACCCCGAGGAGTACTCGGCATTTCACGACTCCGTGAAATCAATCATTGGCTGAAGACTTCCGACTGACGAGTAAAACCGTCAGTTTTTATTCATAAACGGGAGTGTGTGATTATGCCAGAACTAAGTTAAGCGTTTTTCGTCAAAAAAGTTCTTACATCATTCCATGCCGTCCATCTGAACAGATGAGTTGATGGCTATAGCAAAAGAAAAACCCCGGCCTATTGGCGGGGGTTATTATGTGATTAAATAATTTTCCCTTCAGGAAATTATTGACAAAGTTTTAAAGATTAGCTACACTACCATCTTCGCAGAATTCAAGGATTTTTGAATCTCTGCTGAAGAATCAGAACATTGTCAACTGAATACCAAGCCTAAAAAGGAGGTGAATGCCATGTTTTTTTGGTGGGCTCTAGAAACGATCGTTACCTTGCTGGTTTTTTACGTAGCAACCGGCCAAATTCTCATTCCTCTTTGGCGCGGGACGCCTTGCTTCCCAGGGTTCCGAAGTAAGGAAGCCGAGCTTCATCGGAAGCTTGAAAGGGCAAGGCAAGAGGAGATAGAGAGAGAACTTGAACTCCAGTATGAGGCTACTCAAAAGCAGGAGACCAGCCAAGAGGCCGACCCTGCTCCTCAATCTTCACCGGCCAGCGAAAGCCAGCCGGACCCAAAAAACCCTGCCGGTAGCTAAGCGTATCCCGGCGAACAGCGAAGAAGTTTTCGCTAAAAATTTTCTGAAAAGAGGAAAAAATCATGGAACTGACTGTGCCCCGCAGGGCGTTAGCTCTTGTGATAGCAGTTGTTGTCCTGGTCATTGGTCTTTTTTCCATCGGTTCTATTTTTGAGAACGTGGATGCCGGAGAAATTCTCGTTGTCCAGGACGTGTATGACGGCGAACTGCACTGGTACCCCACCGCCGGTTACAAACCGCAGTGGTTTGGGAAAGTGACCAAGTATCACAAACGCTCCCAATTCTGGTTCAGCTCAAGGCCGGATCAGGGAAATGAAGCGAACCAATCGCTCCAGGTCCGTTTCAACGACAAGGGTCACGCGAAGATTTCCGGGTCCCTTGCTTGGGAAATGCCGATCAGCGAAGAACATCTAACCATGCTGCACACCAAATACGGCAGCCAGGAGGCCATCGAGCAACAACTCATCCGCACGGTAGTTGAAAAGGCCGTGTATATGACGGGCCCCCTCATGAGCTCGCAGGAATCGGCAGCCGAGCGCAGGAATGAGCTTTTGCAGTTCATCGAGGATCAGGTCGCAAACGGCGTCTATCGGACCGAAACGGTTCAGGAGAAACAGGCGGATCCGGTTACCGGACAACAGAGGACCGTCAGCATTGTGAAGCTTGTCATGGAAGGCGGCAAAGTTGTACGGTCCGACGAATCTCCTTTGAAAACATTCGGTATCCGGACATTCAACCCCTCCATCAACGAAGTGGCGTACGATCCGACGGTTGAAGCACAGATCCAGGAACAGCAGAAGGCCACCATGGCGGTGCAAACCTCCATGGCAAACGCCAAAAAGGCCGAGCAGGATGCCATTACGGTAGCCAAGAACGGCGAGGCTCTTGCCGCGAAAGCCAAGTGGGACCAGGAAGTCATCAAGGCCACGGCGGTAACAAAAGCGCAACAGGAACTGGAAGTGGCCACGTTGGCCGCCAAAGCCGCCGAGCAGACAAAGCGCGAAAACATCCTTCTGGGAGAAGGCGAGGCCGAACGCAAGCGTCTGGTGATGAACGCCGACGGAGCGCTAGATTTGAAGCTCAAGACATGGCTTGACTCGCAGAAGGTTTGGGCGGATGCTTTCGCCAAACACCAGGGACCCATGGTGCCGAACGTCGTGTCCGGCAGCGGAGGCGGTGGCGCGAATGCCGCGATCAACGCCAACACCATGATAGAAGTGCTTGGCGTCAAAGCGCTCAAGGACTTGAGTCTCGACATGACCATGACGCAGGGAGCTAAGGCGCGGAAGTGATGGGTTTAAGAAAGCAAATTTAATACCCGTAGGCAGGAATTGCATATTCCTCCCGCGGGTTTTTTTATTTTGAGTAATATTTTAAGACTATTGACAATTATCACTAAATTATGTTACGATGAAAAGCACGTTGAAATTCAAAATTTAGACATCTAAATCTCAAAGAACAGGGGGAGGATGACATGTTAGGAAAAGTATTGAAAAAGTTCGGTTTTGCGAAATTGGCCTTGGGTGTGCTGATCGCAGGATTCCTAGCTGGGATTCTCTGGAATGCTCTGGTTTCAGATCAGACGAAGTATTACTGCTGGACGCGGCTTCCGCAGAGCCTCCAGACCGTATTCGATCCCGACATCCGCTATTCGGATCACTTTGTGGAAGTTCCATTGAGGGACGGAACGACCGCAGAGTTCTCCATCGAGGCGAAATTTCACGTCAGTCGGGGAAATAAATTTTTCGACCACGAGCCTGCAGTGGTAGAGCTACGTCGTCTTGCGCTGGAATTCGCCTGCTGGAAAGTTATGCTGGCGCATATGCCGGATTCGCAAACGGTTGAAAAGAGCCAGAAGGAACTTGAGGAAGAGATGCAGTATATTTTCGCCGGCAAGATAAGATCCGCCGTCGATCAAGTTGACGCTGTCAAGTTCGAGGTTCTCGACATCTCGATCCGCAGAATTGTAGTGAGACTGGCCGAGAATGAGTCGATAGGAGGCGATGCAACAGATCTTACGGCGAGTCGGCTTCCCGGTTCTGGTAAAGCCCGGAATAAATCGCAGCGATGTTTTTCATAAATAACATCCTGCGGTTTTTTTAT
This sequence comes from bacterium, assembly GCA_030649025.1. Classification (NCBI taxonomy): domain Bacteria; species bacterium. Next base: position 22,422 of record JAUSGO010000002.1, read on the forward strand.
TCCCGTATTGTTCAGAAGCCGTTGCCGCATCTTGACAGGCGTGGTACGATGGATAGCAACTATTGCCTCCCACATGAAAAAAACTTCTCATCAGGACATCATTCGAATCCGTGGCGCGCGGGTCCATAATCTTAAGAACGTCGATGTGGACATTCCGCGTAATAAACTCGTGGTCATCACGGGCCTTTCCGGTTCCGGCAAAAGCTCCCTTGCCTTCGACACGATCTACGCGGAGGGCGAACGGCGTTTCGTGGAATCGCTCTCAAGCTACGCCCGGCAGTTCCTGGGCGTAAAGGATAAGCCCGATGTAGACAGCATCGACGGTCTATCACCCGCAATCTCCATAGACCAAAAAAGCGTATCCAAAAATCCCCGTTCGACCGTGGGAACCATCACCGAAGTGTACGACCACCTCCGGCTATTATTTGCGCGCGTTGGCCGTCCGCATTGCCCGAAATGCGCGCGTCCCGTAGTGAAGCAGTCGGTGTCACAGATGGTCTTGAAGGTCCTTGAACTTTCCCGCGGCACCGATGTGGCAATTCTTTCTCCGCTCGTACGCGATAAAAAAGGCGAGCATAAAGGCGTGCTTAAGCGCGTTGAAGAGGGGAGGTATGTGCGCGTGCGGTTCGACGGAACGGTCATGCGGGTTGAGGAGGCGCTTGCCATGAACATTGACGCCAAGAAAAAACATTCTATTGAGATCGTGATAGACCGGCTTGAAATGGAGCGCGATCTTGACAAGGCGCGCCTCGCCGATTCTTTGGAACAGGCATTGAAGCTCGGCGATGGGACGGTGATCGTGCAGGCGGCAAATACCAAAGGAATTACGGATAATGCAAAAATAGATGCCCAGGACATTGTGTTTTCCGAGCGGTTTTCCTGTGCGAATTGCGGAACGAATTTGCCCGAAATTGAGCCGCGGCTCTTTTCCTTTAACTCACCGCATGGGGCATGCCCGCATTGCACGGGCCTGGGGACGCGTCTTGAAGTCGACCCCGACTTGGTGCTGCCAAATCCGAACCTGACGCTTGCAGAGGGCGCTATCCGTCCGTGGGCGGCCGCATCGCATCGCGTGGGACGCCAAGGATGGTATATGTATATGCTGGAAGAATTTGCGGGACGGAATAATTTTTCCCTCAATGTTCCGGTGAAAAAGCTTCCGAAAAATGTCACGGACCTTCTATTGTATGGGGAAAAGGGAAAGGCGGAGGGAAAGGTTGAAGGGAAGGTGTTTGAGGGTATCATTCCTAATCTTGAGCGCAGACATCGCGAATCGGATTCCGATTACACCAAAGCGGAGATCGAGCAATACATGATAGAGAAAATATGCGAGGCATGTCTCGGCAGACGATTGAAGCCGGAAGCATTGGCTGTAAAGTTTCTGGGGAAAGGGATCGATGAGGTTGTGTCGCAGACTTGTTCGGATGCCATGGCATTCTTCAAGAAGGTATCCGGCGAAGGACTTTCAAAGAATGAACTTGTCATCGTGTCTCCTCTTGCAAAAGAAATTCTCAAGCGCCTGCAGTTTCTGGTTGATGTGGGGCTCGATTACCTTACGCTTGACCGTTCGGCACGTACCTTAGCGGGCGGCGAAGGCCAGCGCATACGACTTGCGACGCAGATCGGCTCACAGCTGGTCGGAGTGCTTTATATTCTGGATGAGCCGTCCATAGGGCTTCATGCCAGAGACCATGACCGCCTCATCACATCGATCAAAAATCTCCGCGATTTGGGAAATAGCGTCATTGTGGTAGAGCACGACCGGGAGACGATTTTTGCGGCCGATTGGGTTGTGGATGTAGGACCGGGAGCAGGGAGGCATGGAGGCGAAATTGTTGCCCAAGGCACGCCTGAGACAGTCCGAAAAACCCATACGCTGACGGGAGATTATCTGGCGGGGAGAAAAGAGATCGAAGCGCCAAAAAAACTGCGCAAGGGATCGGGAAAATTCTTGGAAATTATCGATGCGAGCCAGCACAACTTGCGGCATGTCACTATGCGCCTGCCGTTGGGCACCTTCATCTGTGTTACGGGCGTCTCGGGTTCGGGAAAGTCCACGCTTATTATTGATACCATGGCCCGCGCGCTCGCCCAAAAATTATATCACGCTAAACCCCAGCCCGGAGCGTATAAGGATATGCGCGGCATCGAACACATTGATAAAATGGTGCACGTAGACCAATCTCCCATAGGCCGTACGCCCAGAAGCAACCCGGCAACGTATATTGGTGCCTTCACCCATATCCGAGATCTTTTTTCTCGGACGGAGGAAGCAAGGGTCCGCGGGTATGAGCCGGGACGGTTCAGCTTCAACGTAAAGGGGGGGCGGTGCGAAGCGTGCCGCGGCGAGGGAGTGCGGAAAATTGAAATGTATTTTCTGCCGGATATGTACGTGGAGTGCGAAGAATGCCACGGGCGCAGATACAACCGAGAGGCGCTGGAGATCTTATACAAAGAAAAAAATATCTCCGATATTCTGGAGATGAGCGTTGACGAAGCGCTGAAATTTTTTGACGCCATTCCCTCCCTGAAGCAAAAGCTAAAAACGCTTTCCGAAGTGGGGCTGGGATATATCAAAGTTGGACAGGCAGCTACCACGCTTTCCGGAGGCGAGGCGCAGAGAGTGAAGCTTGCCACAGAGCTTTCGCGCAGAGACACGGGGCGCACGCTCTATATTTTAGACGAGCCGACAACGGGGCTTCATTTTGAAGATATCAAGAAACTTCTCCACGTGTTGCAGCGCCTGGTAGATAAGGGCAACACCGTGCTGGTCATCGAGCACAATCTTGATGTTATTAAGTGCGCGGACTGGATTTTGGATCTTGGCCCCGAAGGAGGGTCCGGCGGCGGCGGCATTGTTGCCGAAGGCACTCCGAAGGATATTATGAAGGCGAAGGGAAGCTATACGGGGGAGTGGCTGAAGAAATTCATGAAACAGGAAACATGAAGCGTGAAGCATGAAAAAAAGAAAGGCTGGGGGAGGCCCCAGCCCGTGATATTCTTTCGCTGTCTAACCAGCCCGAACTTTGACGAGAAGGCCCTCATGTCCGACGAGTGCGGATTCAATTTCTGCCTTCTTCTCGTAAGGCCCCTCGATAGCAGGAATCTCCCACTTCTGCTCCTTCGCTTCGGCGTTGGTGAATGTAATCGTAGTGATCTCCAAATCGCCGGTGTTCAATAGGCGCCCCATACCCGATTGGCGAACGGTGATGTCGGTGATTCTGTCGAATATCACTTGCGCCGTTTCTTTCGCGAATGGGAATCCAAAGCTTTCACTGACCAATTTCTCATGGCGGCCGGCGCTGTTCTTGTGAAGCGTAGTCACTGTTTTCGTGCTGTAGATAGCTGTGCCCAGACCCGAGAGAGCGATGATCCCGATGACGACGTACGAGAGGACCATGCCGCCATAACTGAAGACCACTGCTTCTTCATACTCAAATCGGCTTAAGAAATCGAGTTCTTCAAATGCTTTGAAGGAGTCCACGCCGAGTTTGGCATAGACCGAGTCAATGTAGCCGGAAAGCAGTGTGGCTCCCGTGAGCAGAATGCCAATCCAGACGAGTTCGGCCAAGTATAGACCGAGGTATCCCTTCTGAGTGGTTCTCAGGACAGTTGTGTTCGTATTCATTGTTAATTCCTCCTCGATTTCGCCTTTATTGAGACTTTTTTAGGAAAGAGCCAAATTCTTGTTTACTATTTATATTATAGAACTAGCATATAAATATGTCAAGCGAAATTCTCGCTACGCTCACCTATCACGACATTCTCAACTGCCCCCTGACTGCGTGGGAAGTTTTTAGGTTGCAAATAGCGGACGAAAGGCACTTCGTTATCAATGACTATGCGGCAACGCTTGAAGAACTTGAACGGCTTAAGACAGAAGGGAGCATTGGAGAAAAAAATGGGTTTTACTTTTTGAAAGGACGCGAAAGTTTATATGAAGAGAGGATCGAACGCACAAAGACTGCGGAAGAAAAATGGCACGAGGTTTTGTGGGTGCTGAAATTATTCCCTTCGGCGCCTTTTGTGCGGAGCGCATTTCTTTCGGGGTCGGTTGCAACGGGAAATGCCACCAAAGGAAGCGACGTGGATGTCATGGTCGTTGCCGAAAAAGGCCGCATATGGACCGCGCGGCTATTTCTTTCGTTGCTCGTTCTTTCATGCGGTAAACTGCGCGCAACCAGACTCTCAAAAAAAACATCCGGCAAGATATGTCTGAATCACTACGTAACGACCATATCGCTTGGACTCAAAGCTCGGGGGCTTTATAATGCCGCGACATATGTGCGTATTATTCCCATTTTTAATCCGGAGATGCTTAAAAAATTTTATGATGCGAATCGGTGGATTTTCAGATTTTTCCCAAATGCGTCTGCCGAGAAATTACATCAAAAAACATTTCCAGAAAACCCGTTTTTTTTGAGGCTGCGATGGCTTGTGGAAGCGCCCTTGCGGGGAAGATTCGGCGACCTAGTCGAAAGAGGATTATCCTATGTCCAGAAGATCTTCATCCAAAAAAACCCCTTAACGCAAAGCCGTATAGGTAGGATCGTAGCGGAGGACGAAGAGCTCGCTTTTCACCCGGATTCCCCGGAACGCGAGATACTTGACAAGTTTACAGGAAAAATGCTACAATAAATTGTTCGAACTTTGTGTTCGGATAAGTACTTTTAAAAAAATCATACTGTCCCGGAGGCTCCTATGGCTAGGATACGTTTGAGGCAGGATACGAGAGATTTAGATGAAGCATTCGCCAAACTCGAAGAGGCTAAAAAGCAAGAGAAGGCCGAAGAAGAACAGCGCTTCAAGGGAATCACCGTTAAGTTTGTAGAAGCGGTGGAGGCGACGCTTCGGAGACTGGCGAAATTGTCCGAAAGAGTAGCGCACGAGACTCTTGCGGAATTCAAGAAGATCGCCGATGTCAACGCTATTCCTCAGGAGAATGTGAGGAATTTTCTCGCGCGAGCGGAGGGTCAGGAAATATTCGGGTTTGAGCTGACCTTTACGGACAAATCGCGCTACCTTCTTTTCTTTCAGCACTGTCGGAATTTTGAAGAACGCCACCCGTTCTCCGCAAAAATGATCCAGTATCCGCGCCAGGAACGCGGAACGGAAGGGCATGTCGCCATCAACGCATCACGGGTTTTCTGCTACGGCAATTCACAGAGGGGTATTATCCGCGTTCTTACGGACGCCTCTTATGGTGAACTTTCGCGCGTGGTCGAAGTCGTGGTGCAGATACGTCTTAAGGGCATCCAGGAAGAAAATTACCTGCGCCAGGCTCTGCAGATGATCCAGAGAGAAGGGTATTTGGTCGATCCGAGAGAGCGGAAGGGAAAATCGCTGCCCCGATACGATGACCGTGATTTTTTTCAGCGTAGCGCCTGGGATGACAGCCACGGCGCGGATTACATGCTTCCGTACTGCTCGAAAGACGGCCAGTATCTCGTCATGAAACTTCAATTGAAATCCAATCCCGACGACGTCAAAGTCCATGCCAAGCGTTTCGCGACCATTCCGTGCATTGTAAGTCCTCGGGGGCTTTGCAGGAGATATCCAAGGCCCGTTGAAAAAATAAGTGTCTTGAAGGAGATGACCTTGCTTGCCATGATTGCGAACGCCCAAGGCACCGTTCTTCAGCTTTCCGATGACCCGGTTGCATTGGTCCTGGGCGCTCTTCTGAAGAAGAACGTTATTTCTCAGGCCGAGAGAGAGGTTTACGAGTGCCGTATGCGCGACCATCATTGGGGGCATAAGCGGTATCTTTTGTACCATATGCATTTGTCCAATGGAGAGAAGATCAGCTTTGCGGCCTTTGCAGAAGATTGGAAGGGTCGGCATCGTCTTTTCAATCGCGATCATCCGAATGTGCCATATGTAGTAATGCAGCCCCTGGAGAGCGAAGAAGCTATCGCGCAGGACCTGGAAGACCAGATCCTACACATGCTTCCTCTCGAGGCCGTACAATCCCAAGAAAACACGTCCCACGTTTCTTCATGAGCGTGGGATTTTTTATACCCATATTTTCCACAAAATTTGCACAAATTCTTCCTGGGACGCTTTGTTAAATAGCTGTTGACAATATCTTCACCATCCTTATAATGCCTTTAGAGATTAGCAGTTAAAGGTCTAGAGTGCTAAATTAGCAATATCACGAATTTACAGATATCACACGAATATACAGATTCACGAATGCATGGAGGGGTTACAGTCATTCGTGAATTCGCGTTATTCGCGTGACATTCGTATCATTCGTGATTAGCAGAGCTTTATGCAATTAAAACCCTTACGCGATTATGTGGTCATCGAGCCCGTCAAGGCAGAGGAGCGCACGAAAAGCGGCATTGTTCTACCCGACACGGCCGACAAGGAAAAGCCGGAACAGGGCAAGGTGATTGCCGTAGGTTCGGGAAAGGTAACGGACAGCGGACAGAAGATTGCGCCGCAGGTGAAGGTGGGCGACACGGTGCTGTTCACTAAGTACGGTCCCAACGAGGTCAAGATCGATAAAAAAGAGTACCTCATTTGCAAGGAGGAAGATATTTTAGCAATACTGGAATAACAATGGTGGGCTCCCCCGCCCAAATTTTGCAAGTAGCGCGTGCGGCAGGCCGCTTCGCGCACCAAGGGATGTGCCTATCCGGCACCCGCGGCCTGCAAGAATTTGTCGGAACAGTCTTACCAAAAGAAAATTAATGGGTGTATCGGGAGGCAAAATTTGAGCGGGATGCTCATTTTTGCACCTACTCGCTATACTCGTAGGCAAAAATGGCAAAACAAATAAAATTCTCCGAACAAGCGCGCCGAAGGATGCTTGCAGGCGTGGATAAACTCGCCGACGCGGTAAAAGTGACGCTCGGGCCGCGAGGCAGGAGTGTGGTGCTCGATAAATCCTACGGCTCGCCCACCATCACCAACGATGGTGTTACCATTGCGAAGGAAATAGATCTGCCCGACAAATTTGAAAACGTCGGAGCTTCTTTGGTTAAAGAAGTTGCAACAAAAACGAACGATGTAGCGGGAGACGGCACCACCACCGCAACGGTCTTGGCGCAGGCGCTTATTCACGAAGGGCTCAAAAACGTAGAAGCCGGAGCAAACCCCATGGCGCTCAAACGCGGACTCGAAAAAGCCACCGAGGCTGTTATCGGAGAACTGCGCAAGATGTCGAAGATGATCGATGCATCCAAAAAAGAGGAGATTGCCCAGGTAGCCAACATCTCCGCACGCGATCCGGAAATCGGAGACCAGATCGCCGCTGTCATAGAAAAAGTCGGCAAAGAAGGCGTCATTACGGTTGAGGAAGGACAAACCTTCGGGACGTCGTATGAAGTGGTGGAAGGGCTTCAGTTTGACCGTGGGTACATTTCGCCCTACATGATCACCAACACCGAACGCATGGAAGCGGAGTATGAGAATCCTTCCATCCTGCTCACGGACAAAAAAATATCAACCATTCACGATATTCTGCCCTTGCTTGAAAAGCTTGCGCAATCCGGAAAAAAAGAGCTTACGATCATTGCCGAGGATGTCGATGGCGAGGCGCTTGCAACCTTTGTGGTCAACAAGCTCCGCGGCACGTTCAATGTTCTTGCGGTGAAGGCTCCGGGATTCGGTGACCGGCGCAAAGAAATGCTGGAAGATATCGCAGTAGTGACCGGTGCCAAGGTTATTTCAGAAGAAGTCGGTCTCAAGCTCGAGAATGCCACCTTAGACATGCTTGGAGGGGCGCATCGTGTTATTGCGACCAAAGACAATATGACCGTTGTGGGCGGTAAGGGCGATAAGACTGCCATTGAGAAACGGGTGAAAATGCTCAAGACGCAGCTTGCAAAAACCGACTCAACGTTTGATAAAGAAAAACTGCAGGAGCGGCTTGCAAAGCTCTCCGGAGGAGTAGCGGTCATCAAAGTTGGCGCCGCGACCGAGACGGAACAAAAAGACAAAAAACTTCGCATCGAAGATGCTATCAATGCGACGCGGGCTGCGCTTGAAGAAGGCGTGGTTCCCGGCGGAGGTGTTGCGCTTTTGCGTGCGCTTGTCGCAGTCGATAAGCTTCAACTGCATGATGATGAGATGACCGGCGCAAATATTGTGCGCAGAGCCTTGGAAGAGCCCGTCCGGCTCATCGCCCAGAATGCAGGCCTTGATGGCGCCGTTGTTGCTTCTGAAGTGAAGAAAGCTCACGGAAGCCATGGTTTCAACGCAGCAACGTTGAAATACGAAGACCTCATGGCCGCAGGCATCATTGATCCGACGAAAGTTGTGCGCAGTGCTCTGCAAAATGCCGTATCTATTGCAGGACTGTTTCTTACCACTGAAGCAGTTATCACAGACCTTCCTGAAAAGAAAGGGGGTTCGGGCGGTATGGGCGGAGGCATGCCCGGCGGCATGAGCGGAGGCGATTTCGGAGGAGAGGATTATTAAACTCGCTTCCAGAATCTTGCAGATTTATTCAGCAAGAACCCTGTCAAAAAACAGGGTTCTTGCGTTTTTAGTGGAGAAATGTTATTGTAGTGCGTTGGCTTGCTTGATGGAAAATGAGCGAGTTGACCTGTGCTTTTTGGCATAGAACCCGGCTTGCGCAGCCATAAACAGCGCAACCGACTGCATACCGGCTTTTCGGCGAAAGTTTGCGCGGAAAGAAGGATGATGTAGGAGGGGAAGGAGAGCGCAATGAGAGCTCTTTGGAAATATAATAGAAAGACAACTCTTCCGTGGGGAGCCGCATGTTTCTTCAGGATCGAAAAGGGCAAGGAAAGTGAAGTCCTGCATGTCTTTGAGATTCAACACTGCGCCGCATTGGAGTATCATAGTGGCGGAGTTATATCCACCCCGAATGTGGTTCCTGTTGTTTCATGCAATACCTGCAACCAATTCCATCACGGGATTGAAGTGAGAAGAATCGCAAGGCCTGATATCAATGTAACGCGGATCAGCGTGCAAGATCCTCTGAAGGGCGACACGTTGCTTATTGAGGTACCGAATCAATCCGGGGGAGTTTTGGGCGCTATCTTCGTATACACCGGCTGGCGGTGGAAGGCTCTCAAAAGTCTGGACAATTTTCACAACAGCTGGGGAATCCGTGGTTTTCGCTTGTATCTTTATCCGGATTCGAAATCAGCATCCCGTCTAGAGCTGTGGAAGTATGACTCAGGGTTGAGATGGCCGGGGTTTAAAGAAGAGGAACTCAATACGGAGTTCTCCGAATTGCGGGAACACCGTGTTCCTCGTGGGAAAATCCTGAACTTTGTGGGGGGCGGGGAAAGTTTGGAGTCTCTTGAAGATTCTGCCATGCACCTTGTCAATGAAAAATTCAGGAAACTCAATGTACGTTTTTATGAATTCCGGAGAGCGGGTATCAATTTTTCGGATGCGATTTACGCTTCCCGGTCCTTTTCCAGATCTTCCAAGGTTGAAGTAGTGCGGAAAATATTCGAGCGCGAAGGCCTTGGCATGGAAAGGGCTGCGCGAGGCGGAGCGCTTGTACCGCTTGCCAAGAAAGATGCAGTGAACGAAGAAAACCCCCAGAATCATTTCATCCGATACTGGTAATGTGTCGGCAAAAAACAGTACAACGGTCGCACGCAGCAGTGCGACCGCTTTTATTTTTCACTCTGAATGTATCCAAAAGCCATCTTTCTTTTTTAATCATGACTAAATTAGTCAACATTGAAAATAGAAGAAGCGGATCCATAGCATCTCCGCTGCCTACAACAACTCTCTTGGACGCGTCTCGATCTGCCAGAACGGAGGAATTTCTTCAAGCAATGCAGTCCTCGTCTCAGACGGCATGCCGGCCGCGAGTTTCAATAAGATCACGAATTTCCACTTGCCACGCTCTTTGGGAATGAACGCGGGGGAAGGACCGAGAAGCTGGCCTTTCATGTTAAGGCGCTTGCAGGTCTCAACAAGTCCCTTCGCAAGTTTATTTGCTTCATATAATGCGCGCTCGCGATGACTGTGGGCGAACGTAAGTTTTGCGAGTTCTCCGAATGGAGGATAGGCAAATGTACGCCTACGCGCAAGTTCCTCGTCGAGAAATTTTTCATATTCACCATTTTCTAAAAACTCCAGTAGCGGCATATTGGCGTCCAGTGTCTGCACGATCATGCGTTCCCGCGTCAAGCTCTTCATTACTTCAAGAAGCCGGAATGTGCGCTCGGCGGCGTCTATCTGTGGGAATACCAGAGCGCTTTCCGCTCCCAGCACCGCGCTAAGCGCAACATGCGGCAGAAGCTCTTTTTTGAGCATTTGTTGGGTACCAATGAGGATATCTATGCCGCCGCTCTTGAACGAAAGAAGGATTTTTTCAAGCTCCTTTTCGGTCTTGACCGAATCGCTATCTACGCGAGCCACGCGTGCTTCAGGAACAAGATTCTTCACGTCTTTTTCTATTTGAGCACTTCCTGCTCCCAGGGGAAAAAATTTATAGCTTTGGCATTTTGCGCATTTTGTGGGCGGGCTTTGCGACGCACCGCAATGATGGCAACGAAGCTCTTGCCGTAAGGAGCTTTCGTGCAGCACCATCGCCGCCTCGCAATTTTTGCATCGCGGAATATAGCCACATGTTCTGCATATGAATGCTGTGGCATTCCCTTTCCGATTAATGAAGACCATGGCTTGTTTGCGCGTATGTGGGTCCTGCGAAGGCTCAAAAAGACGCTCACCGCGGATGACGCGACGAAGCTCTTCTCTAAGGCGTAGCGTCAGCGGATGGCGCGAACTCCAATGGGTTTGATGGCGCAGATCGATGATCTCTAGGTGCGTGTTTTGCAAAAGAGGAGATTTCGTCATTATTCTCTTGATGTTTTGTCCTTTCACGCGATCCCAGAGCATTACGGGAGAAAGCGCGTCTCCAAAGATAAGACGGGCAGCATGCAGACGGGCAAGTTTTTCTGCGCATTCCAAGGCGTTGTATTTGGGTACCCTTCCCCAGGCCTCATAGCTTTGGCTCGAAGCCTTTTCTATCACAACAAGACCAAGATGCCGCCAGGGCAGAAAAAGCAGCGAGCGCATTCCGATGAAGATGGCGGGTTTTTGGGGATTATGCAATGAAGCGTGAATGCGCTCCAAGGATTTTTTACCGGCTTTTTTTACATAAAGCACGATTTCTGCGTCTTGTTCGCTCTTCTGCAGTTTTTGGAACATCTCCATTGCGGCGTAAATGTCCGGACAAAGCAGACAAATATGTTTTTTTTGCTTCAGCGCTTCTTTGAGATGCGGCAGATATATTTCCATCCGTTCTTCTCCTTCAATAAAAAGATCGGTTTCGGGCGTATGGCGCTTATCCTGTTCGGTCCAGCCTGAAGGCGTTGTGCAAGGCTGTCCAAGCGCAAGCGCGCTTCCCATCGGCGCCCAGTACGTTTCCGACATCCAGGAAAAAAGCTCAAGTTGTTCGGGGGTATACGCGGGAATATCGGAGATGATTTTCTTTATGCTTTTGACGGTGAATGCGCTTTTCCGGATTTCGAGCCTTGAGCCGCTCACCGGGCGCGTTGAGATAACCACGCCCCTTACAACACGCCTTCCTATGGGTATTTCCACAAGCGCTCCCTGCGGCAGTTGGCGCGGCAGAAAGTATGAAAATACTTGCGGCTGTGAGCGAGGAATTTTAGCGAACGGGACAATATCGGCGATATACATGTTCCCATTCTAACATCCTCTTGTTTGAAGTTCTACTGGCGAGTATACTTTTTACATGAAAGGGCATCGTCTTTTCATCGCTATTAACATTCCGCCCGAAGTCCGGGAAATGTTGCGCAAGGAAACCGAGACATGGCGCGATCTTCCCATTCGCTGGGTGAGCGAAGAAAATATCCATATTACCCTTCTCTTTATTGGCGCGGCAGATGACGAGGAGATGAGCCGCATTGCAACGGTTTTGCCAATGGCGACAGAAGGCATTGAATCGTTCGATATCACACTCGATCGCATCGGTATCGGCCCAACCCCCAAAACCCCTCGTATGGTGTGGGCAGAAGGGGAAGTGTCTGTAGAACTCACTGCGCTTCAAAGAAAAGTTCGCGAGTGCGTGTTCCCGGAAGGCAGGTATATTCAAGAAGCAGAGGAGGCTGAATATCCAATATCTCCCTCGGGAATACTCGGGACAGGCAATACCAAATCTCCAATGACAGACAAGAAGCCGTTTAAACTTCACGTGACGCTCGGGCGTATGATTCCCTTCCGATGGAAGCAACTTGGGTCCGGCGCTCCGCATATTGAAAAAACTCTTGACATCTCATTTCCAGTCCATTCGATAGAACTTATGGAAAGCGAACCGGGCCCAAAGGGCCCGACGTATACGGTGCTATCTTCGGCAGGACTATGAAGCGCGTTACAATATGTAAAGTTCCGGTTGATGCTGTCTCGAGAGCCGAAGCATTGGAAAGGTGCCGGGAGTTTTTATACGATGGGAAACAACATCGGGTCGCAACGATCAATCCCGAATTTATCGTCGAAGCGCAAAATAATTCCGAATTCCGCAAAACGCTACAAAAAAGCGATCTTGCGCTGGCAGATGGCATCGGCGTTTCTTTTGCCGCAAGACATCTGCATGGTCTAGGGATTGAGCGCATACCCGGCGTTGATTTCTTGTTTGATTTGTGCGAACTTGCAGCAAAGGAGCACGCGACCGTTTTTTTTCTTGGCGGCAGGGGAGGAGTCGCCCGAAGGACGGCAGAATTGCTCCGAGAACGTATCCCGAACCTTCAAGTTGGGGGATGGAACGAAGAGGTTGAAAAGATCACTAACATAGATGCCGACATACTTTTTGTAGCGCTTGGGTCTCCGAAACAGGAACTCTGGATTGTTCAAAATCTTGCGAAGCTCCCAAGAGTGAAAATCGCGATGGGGGTCGGGGGAGCGTTTGATATAATTTCTGGAAAAATAAAAAGAGCTCCCCTGATACTTCGGACGCTCGGACTGGAGTGGCTTTGGCGGTTTATAAAAGAACCTTGGCGGCTCGGACGTATTTGTAAAGCTGTTTTTCTTTTTTCCTCTCTTATTCTTAAAGAAAAAAGCCGAGGGATGAATTCCTCAGCCGGATGAAGGCATTGCCCGTATAAGACGAATGCGCTTGTCGAGTTCTTCTACCGCTTGCACATCATTCTCGCGTTCAATCTGGGCTCGGACTCTTTTAAGGGAAGCAAGAATCGTTTCTTTTCCCACATGTTCGGCCGCGACCGCATCAGCGGCGCATTCTTCACAAAGGAACCTAACCCATGCGTAGAGGAAGTAATGGAGGACGGCATAAATGCGATAACGGCGCTTAAAGTGCGCCAGTTCATGACCTACGATGCCTTCCAGCTCCCGATCGGTAAAATCCTCCACCTCCTTGCCGAATAAAAGAATGGGTATCGGGGAGAGAATCGAATATCCGATCGCTGCGTAATCGGCCGCATCATCATTCGTTATGATCAACGGTTGCGGCATATGATATTTCTTGGAAACACGAAGCGTTATCTCGCTAAATCTCTGAAACACGAATAGTTCGTTCTTGGCGCCTTGACCCTGCCGATACCGGTTCAGAGCCACCGAACCTCTTGTGCGCTGGCGAATATATTGGGTCTGGCGCTTGATTAAGACTGCAGCGGCTGCCGAAGCAAGAGCAGCAACGAATCCTCCAAAGAGAAACCCAATATAGGTGAGTAACATGCTTCTCTCCCTCCGATGTATGTTATGTTAATGTACGACTTTTTATTATATGACAAAAACGAGAAAAAAACAATATACTGCCGCGCGCGCCTATCTCATTGGCATCAAGGGGGTGGGCATGACAGCGCTTGCACAGCATCTCGCGTCTCGCGGTTTTCGTGTCTCCGGTTCCGATACGAATGAGAAATTTTTCACCGATGCAGTGCTCAAGCGCCATCACATTCCTTTTACCGAAGAATTCTCGGCAAGAAATGTTCCTGGAGACGTTCGGTTTGTTGTGGCATCCTCCGCATATACCGCCAAAAATCCGGAAGTAAAAGAAGCACGAAAGCGCGGGTATAAAATATTTTCATACGCCCATGCGCTGGGAGAGCTTTTTAATGAAAAGCACGGAATAGCGGTATGCGGCTCGCATGGGAAGACGACCACATCGGCATTGCTGGGGTATGTATTCCAAAAAGCAGAAAAACGTCCGAATGTCATGACAGGTTCCGAAGTACCGCAATTCCGCGGCAATGCGCTGATGGGAAGTGGCGAGCACTTCATTGCCGAAGCCGATGAGTACCAGAACAAGTTCCGCTTTTTTGATCCAAAAACAATCTTGCTTACCAATATTGATTACGATCACCCCGATTATTTTTCTGATGTAGCGGCATATCGCAGGGTATTTCGTAATTTTATAGGACGTCTTCCCAAAAGCGGCCTGCTGGTTGTCTGTAGCGATGATGCGGAAGCCCGAAAAATTCTTCCTGCAACACGCGCCAAAATAATCACCTACGGTCTTGATGAGGACTACTTTCATATTCGCGCTCACCCCGTCAGAAGTAGGACGCGGACAGCGTCCGCGACTTCTAACGGGGTAAATAAGAATGTAACAAATGTGGATGTGCACTGGATTGCGCGCGAAGTGAAGGTAAAGAATGGCAGATGGCAATTTAACGCGTATCGGAATAATGAGTTATTCGGTTCTTTTTTCCTTCGCATTCCGGGGCGTCACAACGTGCTTAATGCGCTGGGAGTTATCGCGGCGTCCCGAGCTCACGGTATAAAAAAAGATATTATTCAAAGAGCTCTTAGAGAATTTCGGGGAACGCGCCGAAGATTTGAATATAAGGGGATATATCACGGCGCCTTGCTTATTGATGACTACGCGCATCATCCGGCGGAGATTAAAGCGACGCTCAAGGCCGCACGGGAACTGTATCCAAAAAAACGCATTATCGCGGTATTCCACCCGCATACGTATACGCGAACGAAAGCCCTGCTTGGTGATTTTGCAAAATCTTTTTCAGATGCGGACGAAGTCATCGTTTTGGATATTTACGGTTCCGCGCGAGAGAAGCAAGGCGGTGTTTCAAGCAAGGAATTGGTGAAACGCGCAAGTGTCTGGCATAAACATATCCGCCACATCGCAACGATTCCGCGCGCGGTGCTCTATTTTAAAAAACGCCTCAAAAAAGGCGATGTGCTCATTGCAATGGGAGCGGGGGATGTGTGGAAAGTGCACAAGGGGCTTGTCCCGCACTTATCGCGATAAGTTCGGGGTTGACAGGCGGCAAAGAATAATCTACACTTCTGTTTCGACAAAGTTCATTTACAACTGAGGAGGAAAAGAGCATGAGTTCTGCAGAAGGGTCGAGGTTCCCGGCTTTGAGGAGCGATGAAGAGCGCCTGGCTGCTATTGAGAGAGCCAGAGTGGCGATGGTGTCTTCTCCGGACGTTGATATGAGGAAAGTCGCAGATAACTCGATCGCAGTTAGTTTTCTTCTGCATAAACTGCTCCGCGATACGGTATCCATAGTGCACCAAGAGGAAGAAAGAAGGCGCGGATGGTTTGATTTCCGTGATCGAAGGGTAGTCAAGTCCTTTCAGGAGCTCTGGGACCATTTGCGAAACTGCCAGGAATGCCGCACGACGCTGGAAACCGAGATTTGGTTTCTCCAACTCTCTAAGATGCCCTAAGGGCATCTTTTTAATTGACGCAGCTGAAAATTTGAGTTATACTCCGCAGGTATAAAAATTTTCCGCCCGTAGCTCAGTTGGTAGAGCAGCTCCCTTTTAAGGAGATGGTCGCAGGTCCGATTCCTGCCGGGCGGACACTGGGCTGAAATGCCTTTTTTAGGTAATGTATTCTGTATTATAAAACTAGCATTTGTACACGATGCATTCTGTCAGAACACGATGGTCTAAATATCTTTGCGATCTGTTTCTCGATGACATCCCGGCCGGATCACGCGTGCTTGATTTTGGCGCCGGAGACGGACTTGATGGTAAGTACATTGGCGAGCAAAGAGGGGCGAGCGTCACGCTTCTTGATGTGCAGGATAAAAACCAAACGAAGTTGCCAATGAAACTTTATGACGGCACCACTATTCCGTTTTCTCCCGACAGTTTTGACGCGGTTTTCGCTATTGCGGTACTTCACCACATACCCCGCGAGGCCCATAGACATATTCTGGCCCAGATCCGAACAATCGCGCCACGGCTTATCGTTATGGAGGATACGCCGGCAAATTGGTTCCGTTGGTTTTTAAACGTCATTGGCGATACGATCGTCAATGTTCCAAAAAGCATCAGTATGCAGTATAGCTATCGGACAGTCACAGATTGGCGTGATTTTTTTGAAAAGCTTGGATTTACCGTCGAACGCACCGCATCCGTAGCGCCCTGGTATCCCATCCAGCGCACTTTATTCGTGCTTAAGCGGAAATAACGCGCCCCCAAAAAAGTTAAAATGAGATGTTTTTCCAAAAAGGCCAACATGGCACAACAATGTGCTATTTTTTTGTTGTAAAAATTAAAAACCCACCGAAACATCGGTAGGTGTGACTAATTTTTCCCCATCCCCTTTATCTTCTCTCGGAAAAAGCCGATTGAGGAGCAGGTAACCAAGAAGCATGCCGCAGCATACCAGCGGAAGAATTCAAAATTACCGGAGCCGGATATGTTGGTAGCCATGCCGATGTATCCTAAAAAGAACCCGAAACATCCCTGGACGAACCAAAAGAGTGGTTGCATTAAGGCTAGTTCGGATTCCGTAAATCTTATATTTTTCGGAAAGATTCGATCTATAAGAAATACATAGAATCTCAACGTCATCAGCATCAGCGCCACCACAAGGAATATAATCACTATGTCAAATGGTTGTAGCATCGCCACCCTCAGCATTTGAATTTTACAAAGATCAAATGTTTATGATATCATTACTTTTTGAATACGTCAAATCATTTAAATGAAAAAGAAGATTAAAGGCAAAAAACAGGCTTTTCGAGAATGCCGCATCTGCGTAAATTCAACGCGGAATCCTGCCGTTTCGCTCAACAAGAGCGGATTGTGTAAAACGTGTGCGCAGTATCGGAAATATTTTAATTCTAAGCATCTTGCAAGGGAATTTTCTTTTTTCAAATCATTTATTGGGAAAGGGAAGGGCGCATACGATATCATGGTGGGAATCTCTGGCGGGAAGGATTCGAGTGCAATGCTGCGCATGCTCAAGAAACGCGGATTCCGGATACTTGCATTCAGTTTTGATACCGGATATTACCCAAAGCATATTTTTCAAAGGGCCGCTTCTGTTGCAAATCGCCTTAGCGTCGATTACAAGCGCATAGACATTCGAAAATACATCCGGCCGATAGACAGAAAATCGTTCGCGATGATGGCCGATCTTTATGAAGAGAAGCCATCCGAAGTGCTTAAAGAAAAATTCCGTACTTTGTATGCAGAGGGGAGGAAACATTATTCGGTAAAATGTCAGCACGCTCTTCCTTTCGTCCGGACATGCCAGCTTTGCAGGCGCGTGGTGATACGCGCGTATGTCGCCGAAGCGTTAAAACGGAACATATCTATGGTGGTGTTGGGCATCAACGAATGGGCACATTTAAGCCAGAGCGGCTCAAAACATATTTTCTCTGCTATACGGAAACTCAAGCCGTACACCGATAAACAGGTGGTGTATATTGTGCATTCTCCATTTTTATTTCAGCGTAAAGCGGCGGATACAAGAAAAATTCTGAAGAAAATGGGCTGGTGGAAACTTCCGAAAGGGGAGGGGCTTATAGAATCTAATGCCAATTCCTGCCTGCTCGCGCGCGCGACAGAGAAAAAGGCAATCGAGATGCTCGGGTTCCATCCCGACTCTACCCGCCTTTCACGCGAGATAACCGCGGGGTTCATTACCAAGGAACAAGCGAAATTGGCTTTGAGTAAAGCGCATCATTCGCGATATTCCGTTCGTAGAGTTCTTCGGCGGGCGGGGATATTATAAAAAAGAAATAATGAAGGAATTTGCACTTTTTTCTTGCTAAAATCTGAAATCGGGCATATGCTGAAGAACGGCAGAATTAAGTTTTTTAACAAATTTTATTTTCAAGAGAGAGGAGATAAAACATGATGGGCTCCAGAGAAGCCGAAGCGGTTCTTATGCTTCAGCAGATGTTCAGGCGAGTGGACGAAATTTGTGAGATTTTGGGTGTTGACCGCAGAGTTCAAGTGATGCTCAAGGATTTTGATTCACCATATGAGCGGCCGTTTCGGGTGACATTTGCACGTCTTGGCGAAGGTCCCGGAGCTGCAAAGGTAGAACTCAAGACAGAACATTATCACGTCATCCGTGTCCGTCATGTCAATCCCTGGGCGACGGGACACCAACCTTTCGGCGGCGGTCTGCGCTATGACTCTTCGGTGACCCTACCGCTTATGAAGGTTGATGCGATGAAAATGACCTTCAAACATACGCTTGTGGGGCCCCATGACCACGAACGCATTCCGTTCGGCGGCGCCAAAGGCGGTGTCGCGGTAGATCCACGTTTGCTTTCCTGGCACGAGCTTGTGCAGTTGACCCAAGAGGTGGTGCAGAAACTCAACCCCGTTATCGGTCCCCACGTGGACCGGGTTGCTCCCGACATGGGAACCAATGAAAAGATTATGGACGAGTTTATGACGCATTACGCGACGCTCAACGCGGAGAAGAATATTCCCTGCGGTGCTATCGCAAGCGGAAAATCGTTGGATAATTTTGGGTGTCCGGGAAGACTGACCGCGACCGCAGAGGGTATGCTCGATGTTCTTGAGTACTTCCGTGGACATGACGCATTTTCCGCGTATTTCAAAAAAGCCCCCAGGACCATCATCGTGGGCATGGGCAATGTCGGAGGATGGTTTCTGAAGTTCGCAAAAGACCACGGTTTGAATGTTGTGGGTGTTGCGGACATTCACGGAGCGCTCTATCGCAAAGACGGTGGCCTTGAAGAGGAAGCTGACACAATTCTGAAATTGGCATCAAGCAAGGAAGGCATCGCGGCTTATAGCGAAGCCGAACATTGCACGCTCGAGGAATTGCTTGCCCAGGATTGCGATATGCTGGTTCCGGCTGCTTCCGAAGGTATGATTACGTCTCAGGTTGCTTCCAAGATGAAAGCGCGAATTCTTCTGGAAGGAGCCAATAATCCTACAGACGAAGAGGCGCTTCCCATTCTTCGGGAGAACGATGTGCTTACCATTCCCGATATCCTTGCCAATGCCGGCGGAGCTACCGTTTCCTATTTTGAATGGCTCCAGGGAGTACGAGGCCAGCAATATGAGTTGGAAGACATCCAGGCGAAGCGAAAAGCATACTTGGTTGGTGGTGCCAAGCGTACGGTTGAAGCCGCGGATAAGTACAAGACCGACCTGCGAACGGGGGCGATGATTGCTTCGATAGATTTTATTGCGCGACGACTGATGCGGAAGCATCACTGGGAATAAGGGCATATAAGAAAAACCCGCTATATCGTTATAGCGGGATTTTTATTGCCTAGTATCATATTTTTTCAAGCACGATAGACTTGTTCCAGAATATTCACATCACATTGTCAAATGAGGGCCATCCTCCGTTTACAGACATATTATGGTTTGCTATGCTGTGAATGGCCGTGCTAGCCAATTTCTTTATGATGACAAAGAAAAGAAATGCGCGTTCTGTTGTGACAAGGAGGGGGAGGAGCAAGGCCTCTCAAAAGACGCACATACATCACCAAGAGCTTCTTACCAAAGAGCTGCTCGGGTTTCTTGCGCTTTTCTCGCATCAACTGCGCACCCCCCTTTCTATTGTAAAAGGATATGTGGCAATGTTGCTTGACGGCACGTTCGGAGAACTTAGTTTCACCCAAAAAAAAGCGTTCGAAAAAATTTTCACGGCCAACGAACGCATGATACGTTTGGTGAATAATTTCCTCGACCTCCCGCGCATCCATGTAGGTACCATGGAATATAATTTTGAGCCCATTTCTCCTACCGAACTTCTTTCTCACGCCGTGGCCGAAGCGAGGCTCCAGGCCGACATCAAAAAACTCCCCATAGAATGGTTTGCCGAAAATCCACTCCCGAAGATCCTTGCAGACCGAGAAAATCTTCTCCAAGCCCTCTCGAACATTCTTGATAATGCCATAAAATACACCAAGAAAGGGAAGATCAGTGTTTCGATCTCTAAAAAGGAAGACCATGTTCTTATCTCCATTAGCGATACCGGGGTGGGAATTCTGTCCGAAGATTTGCCGAAGCTTTTCAATAAATTTATGCGGGGAGAAGATATGCGGCGGCTCTACCGCGAAGGAAGGGGACTCGGTCTTTACATCGCGCGGCAGATTATTAAGGGGCATGACGGGAAGGTTTGGGCGGAATCTCCCGGACTTGGGAAAGGGAGTACATTCTTTATAGAATTACCGATTACAAATAACAAAAACGAATAACAAGCCCTCTTGTTATTTAGCGTTTGGTATTTGTTGTATATTTTGGAACGGACACTCACATTCGAAACATTGCAAAAAATAGGCCAAGAAGCGACACTTTGCGGTTGGGTGCATGTACGAAGAGACCATGGGAAGATTGTTTTCATTGATTTGCGCGATCGGTGGGGACTCATGCAGGTGGTGTTTACCCCGGGACATAAGGAGGTGTATGCACTTGCCCAGACTTTGCGGCCCGAGTGGGTGGTGAAAGTAAGCGGCATGGTTAAAGAACGACCGGAGAAGCTTGCCAACCCCAAGCTTCCGACCGGAAAAATAGAGCTTGAAGCGACGGCCCTTGAGGTATTGAATAGCGCCCAAACTCCGCCATTCGCGCTTGATACCGATGGCTACGAAATAGGCGAGGAGCATCGCATGAAATACCGGTACCTTGATCTGCGCCGGGACCGCATGAAAAAAAATTTGATGATGCGCAGTGGCATCATACAAATGATGCGCCGATTTCTGGGTCGGAATAATTTTATTGAAATTGAGACGCCAATCCTCACCAGGTCAACTCCCGAAGGTGCACGGGATTACGTGGTGCCTTCCCGGCTTCATGCAGGAAAATTTTACGCGCTTCCGCAATCCCCGCAACAATACAAGCAGCTTTTGATGGTTGCCGGCATAGACCGTTATTTTCAGATTGCCCGGTGTTTTCGCGACGAGGACACGCGGGGTGACCGCCAGCCGGAATTTACACAGCTGGATATCGAGATGAGTTTTGCAGATCAGAACCAGATATTACAGCTTGTTGAAGACCTGTACATCGATATCGTGCGGCATGTTGATCGCGACAAAAAAAAGATCCACCAAGTCCCTTTTCCGCGCATTACCTATAAAGAAGCTGAAGAAAAATGGAAAAGCGATAAGCCGGACTTGCGCGAAAATACCAAAGATCCCAACGAGCTTGCCTTTGCTTATATTGTGGACTTTCCGCTTTTTGAATGGAAGGAAAGTGAGAAGCGATGGGATGCGACGCATCATCCATTCACCGCTCCGCAGTTTTTGAAAGGCGAGACGACGGAAGCGTTCATTAGACGCATGAAGGAAGACCCTGGCTCCGTTCTTGCCCAGCAGTATGACCTGGTGTGCAACGGGTATGAACTTGGAGGAGGCAGTATTCGGATACATGATGCAAAACTGCTTTCCGCGATTTTTGAATTCATGGGACATTCCGCTTCGGCGGTGCGGGAAAAATTTGGGCACATGCTGGACGCCTTCACCTACGGCGTTCCGCCGCATGGCGGCATGGCTCCAGGAATTGACCGGTTGGTCATGCTTCTCATGAACGAGCCGAATATCCGCGAAGTTATTGCATTCCCAAAAACGGGTGATGGCAGAGACCTCATGATGGACGGTCCGTCGGGACTCGAAGAACGTCAATTAAAAGAGCTTCATATAAAAATTCAGAAGTAGATCAGACATTTAGTATCATTAAAACATCGTCTATGGCTATACCAAAACCTTTCAGTACTTTTCTCGATACCAACAAGATCAAGTATGCGGTTGTCGAACATCGGCGCGTATTTACGGCACACGATAAGGCCGCAACGCTTCATGTGGAAGAAAAGTTTGTCGCCAAAACTGCGGTGTTCCAGGTCGGGTCGAAAGAGCATGTTCTGGTGCTTGTTCCGGCCTCCAAGCACATTGATAAAAAGAAGGTGAAGACCGCGGTCAATGTGTGGCTACGAAAGCAATCAAAAAAGCCGGAGAGCAAGGTGGACTTTGCCACCGAACAATGGATGAAAAAAAAATTGAAAGGCGAGGTGGGCTCAACGCCGCCGTTCCCAAAGATGTTGAAATTGCATGCCTTTGTAGACAATGCACTTTTCAAACAGCCGAGATTATATTTGAATAGCGGCGATTACGAGCATTCTTTTTTAGTGAATCAGGCGAATTTCAAAAAGATCTTAGGAGTAAGTTTTGTGAAAGGAGCGTTTGCAAAATCTTAGACATGCCTGTCAATAGCAATCCTTATACCGTAAAAGTTGCTACCTTCGAAGGACCTTTGGACGTCCTTCTTAGCTTAATTGAGGGAAAAAAGCTCGAAATAACGCAGATATCGCTTGCGGAAGTTACCAATCAGTTCATACAATATGTAGAAACGACTCCCATACCTCCCGGGATCCTTGCGGAATTCCTATCCGTTGCGGCGCATCTTCTTATTATCAAGACCAAAGCCCTTTTGCCGTTCCTGGTGTTAAGCGAAGAAGAAGAGGAGGAGTTGGTAGACCTGGAAGCGCGCCTGAAACTCCTTCAACGGTATCGGGAAGCGGGAAAACATCTTCAAAGCCAGATTCGCAGAAAACAATTTTCATTCGGGCGCGAGGCTACTTCCATTTTTTCCATAACATTTTATCCGCCGGAGAATATCACTGCCAATATACTTCATGTCCATATGCGGCGTATTGCCGACGAGTTCCGTGCATTCTATGAAAAACAGCAGTATGCGCAAGCCACCCTTGAGAAAGTTGTGTCGCTGGAAGAGCGGATCCGCGATCTCATGAAAATAATCGAAGGAGCTCTCGAGAAACGTTTTCACGAAGCGGTCGGAAGCGCCTCGAGCAAAATGGAAATTATCGTAACATTCCTTGCGATGCTGGAGCTTATCAAACAACGGCTCGTGGCGGTTGAACAGCAAGGACTATTCGGAGAGATTACTATAAGAAAAACGAATTAACCTAATTTCTAATTATCCTAAGTGCTCTAAACAAATCCCAAAGCCCCAATTCCCAAATTGTTTAGGTCAATTAGGTCAATTAGATCAATTAGAAACTGTGTCCAAGTCATCTTCCATTATCGAATCCCTTCTTTTTATCGCAGGGGAGCCGGTAAAAATAAAAAAACTTGCGCGTGCATCCGGTGCCTCCGAGAGTGAGGCGCGCACTGCATTAGAGGAACTTGCCTCCGTACACGAAGATCGGCGTGGGCTTCGGGTTCTTATAAAAGATGACGAAGTGGAACTGGTTACCCATCCGGACAATGCCGGAATAGTTTCGGAATACCTTAAAAGCGGCATGGAAGAGGATCTGACCGATGCGACCTCGGAGACGCTCGCCATCGTGGCATATAAAGGCCCTATTGCGCGCGCGGCCATTGACGATATCCGCGGCGTAAATTCTCAATATACCCTTCGCACGCTTCTGGTCCGGGGACTCGTGGAGCGTATTTTGCACCCCGAAGATGCCCGCACGTATCTCTACCGCATTTCACTTGATTTTCTTAAAAAACTCGGGTTGAAATCCGCACAAGACTTGCATGAATTTACTCCGCTTTCACAGGCAAAACTTACTCCACCAGAAGAAACAAACACAAAAACCGAGCCAGACGCGACAAAGCCAGAAATCTAGCTCTAACTTGAAAGCCAAAACTCACAAATAAAAGTTCCGGAAAAAATTTAAAACGGTCTATACAAACGATTCTCTCTCCGCCATGACCAGCCTTCTTACTTATATACTCATTACGGTTTTGGGGCCTCTGGGTCTATTTGTTTTGCCATCGGGAAGCCCTGGAGTATCCCGCACGCTTGACACGGCTCAACAAAACGTCAATCTGGCCCTGCAGAAACTTCCGCTCTCCGCAGAGTTTTTGGCGTATCCTGCTCGTAATATTCCCGATACGCGGATATCCTCGGATTCTTTGCCATATCGTAAATGGGAAGTTTCTCCTCCCGATATGAACGCAAAATCCGCTGTTGTCGTTGGCGCAAAATCTGGCAAGATATTTTACGAACGCAATATGCGTCTGCGTCTGCCGATCGCGAGCCTTACGAAATTGGCAACGGCGCTCTCCGTTATTGAAGAACTTTCTCTTAATGAGGAGGTGACCGTCTCGCGGCATGCGGTAAATACCGGAGGAGATTTCGGGAATTTGGTGGTCGGAGAAACGCTTACCGCGCACGATGTACTTCGGGCAATGCTGATTGCTTCTTCAAACGATGCCGCAGTTGCATTTGCGGAACATGTGTTGCGTACGCGGGGCAAGGCCCTTACAGAACTTATGAATGCGAAAACCCATGCTTTAGGACTTCTGCAGACACGGTTTTCATCCGTGAGCGGCCTTGAGGATAGGAATAACTATTCAACGGCAGAGGACCTTTCCAAGCTCCTTGGGACAGTGATGCATCAGAGCGCGCTGGCGGATATTTTAAAAACTGACGCGGCAGACATTCATTCTACTGACGGTCGGTTCACGCATCGTCTTATAACATCCAATAAATTATTGGGACGTTTCGATGGGGTTGTTGCGGGAAAAACCGGATACACCGAAGGAGCAGGAGGCTCGCTTGCGATTTTTGCGAAAAACGAAAAATCAGATGACGATTTTTTGGTGATAGTGCTGGGATCCGCAAATGAAGAGACAAGATTTGAGGATGCAAAAACACTAATCACGTGGGTGAATGAAGCGTACCAATGGTAAAAGATGAATTATGTTACCCGTCATCAAAATTCTTATTCTGGCGACTATCGCGTTTGGCGTAGCAATTATTTTTACACCGTTCTGGCTGAAGGTGCTCGTGCGATATAAGCTTGGCAAACAGATACGCACCGAAGGCGCGCCGATTTTTGCTTTGTTTCATGGGAAAAAAGCAGGCACGCCGACCATGGGAGGACTGCTTGTGTGGGTGACTGCTCTTGCGCTCATCGTGTTCTTCTGGATTATGAGCCGGTGGTTTTCCGATGCGTTTATATCGCGGCTCGACTTTCTCTCTCGTGGACAGACTCTCCTTCCGCTTGGCGCCATGGTCATTAGCGCGATTATCGGTCTCGGGGATGATGTCCTTGGTATATTACGCATCGGCTCAAATGGAGGCGGATTCCGCATGCGGCATCGCGCCCTGCTCTATCTTCTTGTTGCGGTTGGAGGAGCATGGTGGTTTCATTACAAGCTTGATTGGGATACGCTGGTTGTTCCGTTTCTCGGGACGTTCCAGATCGGATGGTGGTATATTCCTGTTTTTGTATTTATTATTTTCGCGACGGCTTTTTCGGTCAACGAAGCGGACGGCCTTGACGGCCTTGCGGGGGGGCTTCTTTTGATCGCTTTTGCAACGCTAGGCGCGATATCTTATGCGCAGGACAGGTTTGATCTTGCGGCACTGTGCGGCGTGATCATGGGGGCGCTGCTTGCATTTTTGTGGTTCAACATCTATCCGGCAAAATTCTTCATGGGCGACACGGGTTCTATGGGGTTGGGCGTGACGCTTGGCGTTATAGCCATGCTTACAAATTCGGCACTGCTTCTTCCTCTCATTGCCTTCATACCGATGATCGAATCGCTATCCGTCATCCTGCAGATGCTTTCAAAAAAACTTCGCGGAAAAAAATTATTTCACTCAACGCCTCTGCACCATCATTTTGAAGCTGTAGGTTGGCCGGAAACGCAGGTAACGATGCGCTTTTGGATTGTGGGCGGAGTTGCTGCGGGCCTAGGGCTCATTTTGTCGCTTCTCGGAACCGAATTTGTATTTTAATAACGCACAGGAGAATTGAATTAATTAAAAAAGCGGCATCATTGCCGCTAAAAGAGAAATTGTTTCCTGATAATACGCTATTTTTGCTGTAACGGCCAAAGTATGACCGGATCACCTTCCGCAATAGCTTTACGCCACCGATCCATTTCAGGGATATCGGAAGTCTCAATGATAACGCGAATCATTCGGGGAGGGATAGTTCCGTAAAGGACTTCTCCTAAGACGTATGGTCCCGTACCGGGATCATTATTACTGGCGTCTCGAGACGATGAAACTACAGTGATGTCCGCAAGGTCCGCGACATATACCGCACCGCGTTCGTTTCCGGAAAACCGGAGCTGAAGCAGCTGGCCGCCCTTACTAGAGTTGTAGATTTCTGCGAAAGTAATAATAAATAGCATCGGCGTGTTGGCAGGCGGGGGTTCCCGACGCCGACTCACTAAGGCGAAGGCTACAAGGCCGAAAATCAAGAACAGGACCAAGCCAATTGTACGCATCATGCCCATTCCTCCTTTTTCAATGAACTATAATTGCTACCTGCGATACTATATGAGTAGGTACGTATATGCAAGTCCAGCACCCAAAATTTAATGGTAAAAAAATAACCGTGATGGGATTAGGACTTCATGGCGGAGGAGTCGGCACTGCGAAATTTCTTGTGCGGCAGGGCGCAAAGGTTACGGTAACCGATCTTAAAACCAAGAAAGAGCTTGCATCGTCTTTAAAAAAATTAAAGGGATTGCCGATTCGTTTTGTTTTGGGGAAACACGACTCCAGAGATTTTAAAAATGCCGATATGGTGGTGTATAACCCCGGCGTGCGGACAAAATTCCTGCGACTCGAAGATTCACCGCATTTGGCTACCGCGATGCGGCATCATGTTCCGCTTGAAACCGATATCGGAATTTTTTTTCAACTTGTTCCGAGAGACCAAATCATCGGTATTACAGGCTCAAAAGGAAAATCGACAACTGCGACCCTCATAGCCCACATATTGAAACAGAAGTATCCGCACACGCTTCTTGCGGGCAACATCCGAACATCGGTTCTCGATATACTTCCCAAGATCAAGCCCAGCGTACCAATTATTCTGGAGCTTTCAAATTGGCAGCTTGAGGGACTTGCCGCAAATCACATAAGCCCTCACGTTGCGGTTGTAACGAATATATTACACGAACATCTCAATACCTATCGAAGCTTTCATGCGTATACAGAGGTAAAAAAGCACATCCTGCGCTTCCAGAAAAAAAATGACGTTGCAGTGCTTAACAAAGACCTAAAAAAGTTCAAAGAGTTCCAGGGGTCTTCTCGTAAAGCTCGACGCATATGGTTTTCCAAGCGCACAACCCCCGCACTCTACGCCGATGTTTTTAAATTGCCGGGATTTCATAATCGCGCGAATCTTGCCTCGGCGCTTGTAGTTGCCAAAATTTACCGTGTCGGACCAAAGAAGATTCGAAGGGCGCTTGAGACCTTCCGGGGATTGGAAGGAAGAATTGAAACTGTGAAGAAGGTCGGCGGGGTAACATTCGTCAATGATACGACTGCAACCATGCCGGACGCGGTTATTGCCGCACTTCGGACCTTTCCGGACCCCAGAAACCTGATACTTATTGCCGGAGGCGTAGACAAGAAATTTAATTTTCGACCGCTGGGGGAGATTCTTAAAATCTGCTCCATAAAAGCCATTGTGTTCCTTCCGGGAACGGCAACCGTCAAGATGCTCTCGGTGGCAAAAAAATACGTGATACCGCAAACCAAAATTCGGGAAGCGGGCTCGATGAAAGAAGCCGTGAATATTGCATGGCGTTACGCCGAAAAAGGCGATACGATACTCTTATCCCCGGGTGCTGCAAGTTTTAATCTTTTCCAGAACGAATTTGACAGAGGAGAACAGTTTGTGAGGGAAGTTAAGAAGCTGAAGCCAATTTATCAAATCCAAATGCCAAAATCCAAATGACAAATCAATGACTAAAATCCAAAATCCAAATTTTTGACATTTGGGCTTTGGGTTTGATTTGACATTTGAGCTTTGACATTCTGGTTTTCAATGCAGCGTCGTCCCGATTATGTGCTTATAACGCTCACCGCTTCACTTCTTGTTATGGGGCTTATTATTCTTTCCAGCGCCTCGGTAGCGATATCCCATAACCAGTACGGCTCCACGTCCAGACTCATCCTCAACCAGCTGTTCCCCGGAGTAGTCGTTGGGTGTCTTGGATTTTTTTTCTCTTGGCGCATTGTTCCATATACATTTTGGAGAAAAGTTTCTTTGCCGCTGCTTCTTGGTACGCTTATTCTGCTTGGGGCGGTTTTTACGGATCAATTCGGGTTTAGCGCCGGCGGAGCAAGACGCTGGATCCATTTTAAATTCATATTCTTTCAGCCGTCCGAACTTGCCAAGCTTGCCATTATCGTGTATCTGGCTGCATTTTTTGCAAAGTTCAAGGATAATCTCGAAAATTTCTGGCAGACCGTATTCCCCTTCATGCTGGTATCGGCGGCAATCCTGGGATTTATTGCCCTGGAGCCCGATATCGGAACCCTCGGCGTCCTTACGATGATCATTGGGGCTCTCTTTTTTGTTGCGGGGGGCGCATGGAAATACATCAGCTATTTCATCGGAGGCGGCATAGCCCTTTTTTTTATACTGATTAAGACCACCCCGTACCGCTTCGATCGTTTTCTCGTTTTCTTGCATCCGGAACTTGATCCAAAAGGCATCGGCTATCAGATACAACAGGCGCTTCTTGCCATAGGTTCTGGAGGATTGTGGGGGCTGGGGCTTGGCGAAAGCCGTCAGAAATACAGCTTTCTTCCGGAATCCGTCGGTGATTCTATTTTTGCCATTGCCGCAGAAGAACTTGGGTTTATTGGCGCCACAGTGCTTGTATTGCTTTTTATGTTTTTTGTCCTGCGGGCTTTTCGTATTGCCTATCGGGCTCCAGATCTTTTTGGCAGATATCTTGCAGTTGGTATTGCGTCATGGATAGCGTTCCAGGCTTTTATAAATATGTCCGCTATCACCGGACTCATACCCCTCACAGGTATTACGCTCCCTTTCGTGAGTTATGGAGGATCCTCTCTGGCGCTGGTGCTGACGAGTTGCGGAATTTTAGTTAATATATCGAAGTACGCTAAATCATGAAGCAAAAGACACATAACAAAAAGCAATAAGACCCTGTTATTGCTGTTTGCTATCTGTTATCTGCTGTCTGCAAGATGCATATTTTACTGACTGGGGGCGGTTCCGGAGGACACCTCTTTCCTCTGATAGCTGTCGGGAGGCAACTAAAGAAACTTGGCCAAGACCAGAATATTGACGTGAAGCTCTATTATATGGGGCCTGACGACTTTGGGCGCGATTTTTTAGAATTGGAAAATATAAAAGTGGTGAGAATTAGTGCGGCAAAATGGAGAAGGTACGCTTCGGCATATAATGTGCTGGATATTTTCAAGATTCCTTTCGGAGTGCTTAAAGCCTTCTGGAATCTTTTCTGGATTATGCCAGATCTTGTCTTTTCCAAGGGCGGATATGGTAGCTTGCCGGCGCTTTTTGTAAGCCGATTGTATCGTATTCCCGTCATGATCCATGAATCAGACAGTGTTCCGGGGATCGCGAACAAATATGCGGCGGGATTTGCCAAAAAAATCTTTACATCGTTCGATGCGGCGACTCAATCCTTTAAGAAGGAAAAAACAATTCAGACCGGCAACCCCGTCCGCGAGGAACTCTTCGGCTGTGCGCGGGAAGATTCCAGAGAAACGTTTAATGTGCGATTCCGGAAACCGCTTCTTTTGGTGCTCGGCGGCTCGCAAGGAGCTCAAAAAATAAATGATATTGTAGTGAATACGCTTCCGCATCTTCTTGAGCGCTACGAGATTATCCATCAATGCGGTCTGGGGAATTTCGAAGAGATCAAGGAGCTTGCCGCGAAAGAATATAAATCCGAATTGTTGCAGGGGTATCATCCTTTCGGGCTTTTAAAAGAAGGGGAGCTTTGTGCGGCGTATGGCGCATGCGACCTTATCATCTCGCGCGCGGGTGCAAATAGCATTTACGAGATAGCCCGGACCGGAAAACCGTCCATTATCATTCCTCTTTCAAGCTCCGCCGGCAACCATCAATTCGAAAACGCTCATGCCTATGCTAAACATGGAGCGTGTACGGTTCTTGACGAGCAGAATCTTGCGCCGAATCTATTTTTGGAGACTATCGCAAGCATCATGAACGATGAAGCAAAAATAGCCGCTATGTCCGCGGCGGCAAAGGAATTCTCGCGTCCGCGCGCAGCGCTCACCATAGCCGAGAACCTATTCGAATTTCTTCGTAGCAATTGATTTGTATTATATGATTAGCCACCATGATGTCCGAAATTTCTAGAGAAAAAAATATAAGGGTTCGCATTGCCCCTTCTCCGACGGGGAAACTGCATATTGGGACGGCGCGAACCGCGTTATTTAACTATCTTTTCGCGAAACGCACCAAAAACGGTAAGTTTATTTTACGTATTGAAGATACGGATTTGGAGCGTTCTGATCCTGCGTTTGAAAAAGATATTTTAGAAAATTTACGATGGCTGGGAATTATATGGGACGAAGGTCCGGATATCGGGGGACCGCACGCTCCATATCGGCAATCGGAACGTACTGTGTCATATCGAAAATATTTGCAGAAATTGTTGGATGAAGATAGGGCATATTGGTGTTTTTGCAGTGAGGAGGAATTAAAAAGTGAACGGGAAAGGGCGCGAGAAGAAGGAGGGGCACCGCGCTATTCGGGAAAGTGTAGAGCGATCCCTCTCGGAGATGCGGCAAAAAGGATTGAATCGGGAGAGAGGGCAATCATACGTTTTAAGACGCCGCCAAACAAAAAAATTGCGTTTGAGGATATCATAAGGGATAAAGTTGAATTCGACACTGCGAACATGGACGATTTTTCCATCGGAAAGGCCGTTGATGTCCCGCTCTATAATTTTGCGGTTGTTATTGATGACTTTGAAATGGAAATATCGCATGTCATACGCGGGGAGGACCACATTTCAAATACCCCAAAGCAGATCTTGCTTATTGAGGCGCTTGGATTCCCTACCGTGCAGTATGCCCATCTGCCGCTCATTTTAGGGCCGGACAGGTCAAAAATGTCAAAACGCCATGGAGGGGTTTTGGTAGCGGAGTATCGCGAACAAGGGTATCTGCCCGAAGCTATGTTCAACTTTATGGCAATGCTTGGCTGGAACCCGAACACCAATGAGGAAAATCTTTCGCAAAAGGAGCTCATTGACAAATTCTCCTTGGGAGATGTGCAAAAAGCCGGCGCAATATTCAATCAGGAAAAGTTGGACTGGATGAATGGCAAGTACATACGCTTACTATTTGGAGACAGGGGACCGCTTTTGGAAAAAGTTAGGCCCTATATCCAGAAAGCCGGGCACGGAAACGCATTTGAAGCATATGGTGAAGAGAGACAGCGCGGCATGCTTTTGCTAGCTAATGAGAGAATGAAAAAGTTGTCGGATATTGTTGAACTTTCCGATTTCTTTTTTGAAGAACCGGTTTTTGAAAAAGAACTTTTACGCTGGAAAACCATGAGCGATGCTGACATTGCGTCTTCCCTGGAGAAGACGGCTGGGTGGCTTGAGGAGATTCCTGAAAGAGATTTTTCTGGTAGTGGAGAGGCGCTGGATGTTCTACTGAAAGAAAAAACGAAAGACCTTAAAGACAAAGGTTCCATATTTTGGCCCTTGCGCGTTTCACTCACGGGGAAAAAGGCTTCTCCGCCGCCCGCGCCCATCATGGCGATTTTAGGAAAAGAAAAAACGCTGGAAAGATTGCGGGGCGTGATTGCAATATTTTCTTAACGGCGAACATCCGAAAAGAATATACGGGCAAAGTAGTTACATACTACATCGGTCCTGGTGCGGTTTTTTTATTAAGGAGTTTTGAATTGCCGTGTACGAACTTCCAGGGTTTAATCATGACTAATTTACTCATGATTAGGGCAGGAGGAGAAAAGACATAAGAAAACGGAAGGTTTACGCGTTTTTATCATGGACAATCTATGCTATACTATCCTTTGTTATGCCATCACCGACTCCAAAAGTCTCCATCATTATTGTGAACTGGAACGGGTGGCAAGATACCATTGAGTGCCTTCGGTCGCTCGAAGAAGTGGAGTACAAAAATTTCTCCGTCACCGTTGTTGATAATGGTTCAGCGGATGAATCTTTGAAGAAATTTGGAGAATTACGGATTACGGATTACGGATTACGGATTATTCAAAACGACGAAAACCTCGGATTTTCTGGCGGGAATAATGTAGGCATCAAGAAAGCGCTTGAGGATGGAGCAGATTACATTCTGCTGTTGAACAACGATACGCTCGTTGAGCCAGATTTTCTTGAAAAGCTCGTGGAAGTTGCCGAAAGCGATCCGCATATTGGCATAGTTGGCCCGAAAATATATTTTGCTAACACGGCAGGGGGTAACCGAATTTGGTTTGGAGGCGGAAAATTGAATTGGCTAAAAACCCGCGGCTCGCATACCGACTACGAAAAAATCGATGCATCCAATAAGCCATCAGCTATTAGTTATCAGCTATACGACGTCGATTATATCACCGGTTGCTGTTTGCTTATTAAGCGCGCAGTGATAGAGCGCATCGGACTTCTTTCGGAAGACTTTTTTTTATATTATGAAGATGTCGATTGGTGCCTAAAAGCTGGAAAGAAAGAGTTTCGCATCGTATACGCTCCTGCCGCATTTATCTGGCATAAAGTATCCCGGTCGGCAAAACCTGGAAGCGCATCATACGTTTACTACCATGTACGGAACGGCCTCATGCTTTCCTGGCGACACGGAAACACGTTGACGCGGCTTATCCTGCCACTTTTTATTCTTTGGACCTTGGTGAAGCAGGTTGCCAAGTTCACAATTCCATCCAAGCGTATGTGGGCCGGAGCCTGTTTTCACGGAATAATCGATTTTTATCGAGGAAGGACGGGGAACCTTTAAACTAAAAAAGAGCAGAATTACTTCTGCTCACGTTGGTTGCCTCGGCGCTCATCAAGCAACTTCTTTAGCTCTAGAGTTTGCGGACTATCTTTTGGTTCTGAAAAATGCACAACTTCCGACTCGAAAAGCCATTTGTCTATTTTTTCCGAAGCATACACCATCGTCCATGGATCGGCACCATAGCGCTCAAGGAGCGCAATCGCGTACGCGTTGGCTAGACGTTGATCGTGATACTCATTCCGTCTTGGTTTATGCCGGATAGTATTCAGCGAGAGAATGCGAACAAGCGTTCGAAAGAAAATCTTCTTCCTGTCGAATGTCACATCATAGTGCGCGATATGACCAAGTTCGTGGGCAATAATCGACGTTACGTCATTGTCATTGGCAAAAGAAAGAAGAAGTTTTGTTACAACAACAACGTGACAGAGCGAGTCAGTGTGAGAGTTCGGCGGCTGTATCGGTGTTGGCTCAAGTGTTACGTAAGCTATCTGAGACGAATGTTTCTCTGCCCTTACGTGAAGCTCAATACACTTGTTCTGAAGATGCCTATCGGCAGAGACCTCAATAAATTTCCTTGTGATTTCCTGTAGCTGATGCTCTTTAAGAGCAATGTTGCTTGTGACGAGCTTGGTTTCTTGGGGGGCTGCGCTGAGTAGCCATGGAAGGAAAATCATCGCAATGAGCAAAAATATTGATATTTCTCGTCGCATAATAACCTCCGAGACTTTGATTTTTAAAGAAATTAATAATATAGCATAACTTTTTTCATGAGTCAAGTTCTCAAAATCGGCATAGATGGACGGTGTCTCGAGGGTAATCGTACGGGAGCGGGGAGATACCTTGAAAATCTTCTACGGTATTTTGGGAAAGACCAGGGCTTTGCTTTTTATCTTTACTTCAAGCACGAAATTCCGACAGATGCGTATTTTCAGGAGAACAGCTATAAACTGCGCCGTTTAGGCTCTCCGCTGGGATTTGAGAGCAATGCGTGGTTCACGCATGTTTCATTGCCTCGCGCGCTCAAGCAGGATAATGTCGACATGCTTTTTGCACCATCTTACGTGGCACCTTGGTTTTGTCCCATACCCACAGTACTTACGCTCCATGATATTTCTTATGAGGCGCATCCCGAATGGACTCCGGTGCTCGGCCGCTTCTTGTTGGGTTCCGTTTCAAAACATGCGGCAAAAAAGGCGGCGCGCATCATTACCATCTCGCAATTTTCAAAAAGCGAGATCATGCGGCTCTACGCTATTCCGGACCCGCACATCACCTTAACGTTACTTGCGCCAAACGGGAACTTTAATCAGGTAGTCGCCCCAGAAGAAGAAGCCGATATTTTAAAAAAATTAGGCGTTGCGGGCGACTTCATGCTATCGGTCGGCACTCTTATTAATCGGCGCTATCCCCTGGAGACTCTCCGTGCATTTGAAGCCTGCGCGAAAAGAATTCAAGGACTGAAGTTTGTTTTAGTGGGTCCGGATCGCACATATCCGCCGCTTGAGATAGCTCGCCACATAAAAGAAGTGAACGAGAAATTTGGCGAAAATGCGGTTTTCCATATTATCTCGGTATCCGATCGGGAGCTCGCAGTGTTATACCGCAAGGCCAGGGCATTGATCTGGTTGTCGGCATATGAAGGATTCGGCTTGCCGGTGCTTGAGGCAATGGCGCTGGGCACGCCGGTTATTACGTCAAACACTTCGTCACTTCCGGAAGTTGCGGGAGACGCAGCTCTTCGTCTTTCTAATCCATCGGGAGCCGTAAGCTCCACGTCCGGCGTTTCTTTGTCCGCTGGGCCAACCGTGGGCTCTATAGCTGATGCGATGATAAAAGTTTCTACCGACCAGGTTCTGCGAGGGTGGCTAATTAGAAAAGGGAGGGAGCGGGCGCAAAAATTCTCATGGGAACTCGCAGCGAATCAGACGCTCTCGGTATTCAAACAAGTCTTGCAAAAATGAAAAAATCGATTATTACTCTTATAGTTCTTCAGGTTCTTGCGACAGTTGCCGCAGCCTTTGGCATTGTTGAGCGCGAAGCGGTTTTTTTTGTTACCGCCGTTCTCGTGATATTCACGGCTCTTCGGCCCCTTGAAGAGGGGCTTATTCTTTTTATTTTATCCATCCCGTTCTTTTTCGCTCTGCCGTTTTCCGAATCGTTTGACAGCATGGCAAACTGGAGAGTGCTCTCGAGTATTCTCTTTTTAAAGTATCTTTATGCAGAAGGTTGGTTAATTGGAAGATCATTTAAGAGCATTCGTATAAAACTATCCGAGCTTTATCGATCAAAATTGTTCTGGGCCGCCTTTGTTTTTCTTGGATGGGGATTTTTAAGCGCCCTTTTGGCGCCCTATCCCGTCATTGGTATTAAAAAAGTTATCTTTCTCGGCAATATCTTCGCGTTGTTTCCCATTGTCCGCTACGTTATGAGCAAGGGGTACGCGGCGTATGGCTTGAGCGTCGTACGCTTCGTGCTCTACACTGTTCTTGGCGTTGGGTTTCTCCAGCTTGCCAGCCTATTTTTTATTCCTCTAGAGCGTTTCTGGCGTTTTTGGGCAGGACATGTCATCCCGATATTTTATGGCTATAATCTGGGAGAACTTTTACAAACGTCCAACACATGGTTCGCATCTGCAGGAGATGGTCCGCCGGTACTACGGATGTTTTCAGTATTTCCCGATTCGCATTCGTTCGCGATGCTCATTATGATGGGACTTACCGTGCTGGTTGCGAATTACCCAGCCTCGACTCATTCTCCTCGCTTCGGCTTCGGCGAAGCGGATATTGGCCAGGCAAACAGATTTTCAGACCCATCTCGCCAACCAAAAATTCTGGATCTTAAATATATTATTCCTGTGATTTTTGCGTTTTTGGCGCTTGTCTTCTCCGGCTCCAGGGGCGTATGGGTTTCCGCAGTGACAGTGGCTCTCTTTATTGGTGCGGGATATATATGGTTGTACAAAAAAGAGCCTGCGCAATATTTTGAATTTCGGTATTTGATGAAAAAAACTCTTGCGCTTTTTCTTCTTTTCGGCATACTTTTTTTGCC
This sequence comes from bacterium, assembly GCA_030649025.1. Taxonomy (NCBI): domain Bacteria; species bacterium. Next base: position 58,380 of record JAUSGO010000002.1, read on the forward strand.
CGCTTCTTTTATAACATCGCTTTCTCAGCGAGCACAGGGCGCAAATGCCGATTCCTTGGTTTCGCTGAAACGCGTGAAAAGTATAACGGATCTTGAAGAAATTTCGAATCGCTCGCGTCTTCAAATTTGGAAGGCCGCGCTTAATACCGTTGTAAGCCGTCCCGTATTCGGCGTGGGTTTTGGAAATTTCTCCATTGCGCTCGGAGAAGATATAAGCGCCTCCCGCCGCGGTGCTTCCGCTCACAATCTGTATCTTGACCTAGCGGGCGAGA
>JAUSGO010000003.1 GCA_030649025.1 bacterium
TAAAATATGTGCCCGGGGGGAGATTTGAACTCCCATGCCCTTGCGGGCGCTAGCTCCTGAAGCTAGTGCGTCTGCCAGTTTCGCCACCCGGGCATACAATATTTATTCACCTAAGTTTCTGAGATAAATAGACCATGGAGGGTGGGGACCCATGAAATGGGCAGACTCCATGCTCCGCAACTTACACTCCCACCTTCATGCCGACGAGGGCCTAACGAACAAACAGTGAGCTGATTCAATTTTCGGAACTCAAGGGAGGGATCCCTTTAATGACATTGGGAGGGTTGAAGAGTGTGCCTCCCTTGGTGGAGAAAATTGGATTGGCTCGGTGTTTGTGAGGCCGCTATCTCATCGATTTCTTAAACTCTTCCACCATCTTCACGGGCGTCGGGTCAATGCCGCGGAGGATGGCATGATAATACGCCATCCAGTCGCCAAGCAAGAGCGTAGAGAATATCTTCTCAAGCACCGTCTTACCTTCAATGGGAACGAAGGTGCTTTTGATGCCTTTTTTGGCAAGTAATGCGGCCGTTAACTTCATGCGTTTTTGTACGCGCGGGTGGTCTGCTTTGTCGCGGAATATGAGGGCATGATATTTCTGTGATGGGTCTTTTTCTGCAAATCCCGTCATTTCGTTGTGGTTGAGCTCCGGGAAGTGGTTCCAGAATGCCGGGGTTTTTGCGTGTTCGTTGAATTTAATTTTTATGATATACGCAAGCTCTTTCCAGGCATCGGAAGCGTAGAGCAGGGGAGTCGTTCCCTGAAGTTTTTTTGCAAGCTTTTTTCCTTCAGCTTCCCATTTCTTTGCATGGAGCGCTGTACCAAGGTCGGATACTGCGTGCGGTTTGAAATGAAGCACTTCCAGGCGCAAAAGCAGGGTGGTAAGCGCCCCGAATTGATAGCCGAACGAAGAGCGTGGCTGGATGCCAACCTTGGGCAGTAAAATGAAAGGAGTTTTGTCTTTCAAGGCAAATTTCTGCAAAGTGCCTCCGGTGCTTATTGCTACCACGGGAAGGCCCTTTTTCTTCGCGTCTTCATAGGCGGATAGCGTCTCTTCGGTATTGCCCGAATAGGAAATTGGCACCACAAGCGGCTCCCAAACTCCTTCGGAATACTCTCTGCGTTCGAGTTTTGGCAGGCCGTAACCACGGTGAATAATAACCGCAAACTCGGAAGCTCCCAGATACTCATGCCGCATCCAGAGCTTTAAAAGTTCTCCGACGGATGCCGAGCCTCCCATGCCGCAAATAACGATAGGGCTTCGCAATTGCCTGGGTGCGAGCGTGATGCGCTCAACTGCATACATCCCCGCGCGAAACTGTTTCGGAAAGTCCAAAATGACCTGCCTAAGATTCGATTTGTCCACTTTAATGACTAGTTTCATAGATTCGATACCATTAAGTTGCTTCTGAAAGTTTTGGGAGGTCGTAAAATGCTCTTTGGTATTATCGTATCACTTGGATCGGTGATAGGCGTTTTTACCGGCAGACAGATGGAAGCCTTGCTTCATGAATACAAATTATTTTGGGTGATATTCCCATTGTATGCCGCACTAGCTTTTGCAGCGATCGCATTGGGCATGCCCATAGACCCTATGCGCTACAGATGGATGTCGTTTATATGCTTTCTTTTCGGAAGCTCATTAATCAGTTGTGTGGCGCGGAAGCTTTTCAGAAAACTTCTGTACAATCCAACGTCATAGCCGCGGCCACGTCCGCGGTTTTTCTTTTTAAATCATTTTAATAGTCGGCGGCTGGGGACCCATGAAATGGGCAGACGACGGAACTCCATCAGAAATCCTCCCTCTTTTAGCGCGTTGATGCACTTTAGTTTCAGCACGTGGTGTCGAGAAACGTGTCTCGCAGCGCCGCGAGCAGGGTTTCTGCCACAGGCAGAATCGCGGCGCGAGAGCCAAGCAGTATTTTATCGCTGGATAAAATAACTGCGACGTTTCGAGGCATCATGTGCCGAAACTTTCTTCAGCGCCATTCGCGCTTCGTCTTCACATACCAATCTTCCGCATTTCCGAACCGTTCGGCCGGATTTGCGATAATGCCGGTGTTGATGTTTTTTATATGCGGCAAGACCACGTAGAGATAGTCCGGAGATACGAGGAATAATGCAGGAATATCGTCTGAAACCATTTTTTGGAAATCGGCAAGTTTCTTTTTTCGCCCCGCCTCATCACTGGTCTGGCGGACTTCCTCAAGGATCCTATCTACTTTGGGATTCTGGTAGAGTGAAAGATTAAGTCCCGGATCGCGCCTTTGTGAAGAATGCCAGAATGAATAAGGGTCCGGATCAAGTCCGAGCACATAACCGAACAGTACCGCATCGTATTGCCGGGGACGCACGCGCTCACCCTGAATATCCGCCACGCCCGCAATTTCCACATCAACCCGGGCACCGGCTGCTTCCCACTGGGTTTTTAACAACTCGGCGGATTTCTCAAGTTCGGGCAGATTTGCGGTAAGCAAGGAGAACTCGAGCGTCGTGGTTACAACGACATCCCGAAGGACTTTTTTGTTTTTTACCACCTGTTCCTCCTTCTTTGTTTCTTTCAATTCGCGTACGCCTTCGGCATTCAACTTCCAGCCGGCCTTTTCTAAAATAGTTGTGGCTTTGTTCTTGTCATATTCTCGTTTTGTCACATCCGGGGTATAGCCGAGCACCGAAGGGGGCATTGGGCCGTGCACAATATCGGCATATCCGCTATAAGCGCCCTCTTTGATCTGTTGGCGATCGGTAGCAAATTCCAGGGCTTCTCGTACTGTTTTTTGAGCAAGAACTTTTGATTGATTCTGGTTGAAAAAAACGGAAAAGATTCGAGGAATATGCAGGGCATGTATAGCAAACTTTTGGGGCCCGAAAGAGGCAAGATCATCCGATGAAACAAATCCCATGCCTTCCGCGTCTCCCTTAGCAATAGCTCCAATCGCCTCATCGCGGCTCTCAAAAAATCTCATGATCAGGCGGTCTAGATACGGCGGCCTTCGATAATATGATTTGTTGCTCTCCAGAGTGATTGAAACTACAATTCCGTCTTTTTCACGCACAAACTCTTTAAAGCGGAAAGGGCCAGATCCTACGGGTTTAAGATTGAGATCGCTCAAGGAGAACGCTTGGGAAGATACATCCTGCCAAAGATGCTTTGGCAGGATGCCGACGGCAGTATGGGAAAGGAACGATATGTAGGGACTGGGGAGAATGAAAGCTATCGTGTAATCATCTTTTTTTTCCACCTTTACGCCTTGCCACGCGAAGCGCAAAGGGCTTTGATATTCGGGATTCTGAATAAGATGGACCGTGAAGGCGACATCGTCCGCGGTAAGCGGAATTCCGTCGTGCCACTTTACGTTGTCTCGAAGTGAAAACACGAACGTTCGCGAATCCGTAGAAACCGTATAAGAATCGGCAAGATCGGGAACGATGATGCCGGTGTCGTTATAGCGCGTAAGACCCGAATAAATGAGTCTTACCAAATCCCGATCTGCGTCATTTGCGGGCGCGAGAGCGGGGTTTATGAAACGCGGACCCCCTACTATCGCTTCGGTGTACGAACCGCCGGATGCAGGAACTCGAATGGTGTGGGTTGCGGCGTATAGCACGCCCGTACCGATACCGGAAACGAGAAACAGTATCGAGGCAAGATAAAAAAGAGCGCGTTCAAGCGGAGTAAACGATCGATAGCTTTCCTGGAGCATCTGACGTGTAAAGAAGCGAATCATCTGACAAAGGTGTTGAAGAGGCCCAAGCCCATAAAGAGCGCGGCAAGAACGACAGTTGCCCACAAAAGGCCCTTTTCGATACCGCGTTTCGTTCGGTACACGTTTGAATCACCGCCGAATGCCGCAGAGAGTCCTGAACCGCGCTGTTGCAGAAGGATAGATCCCATGAGCAAAAACGCAATGACGATTTGCGCTATGTTGATGATGAGAGAGTAGTTCATCCCGTTAGAGGCAGGCCCCGTTAGAAATAGGACGCGGACTGGCTGGTCTTTGTCCTTGCGGGACTGCCATTAATTTTGGTAATAACTTTGGCCATCATACCTACCTTACCATGCGTCCGCTATTTCTAACGGGGCAGGTCGCGGTCATTTGGAACCGTGATGCCAGTAAATTAGCAAGAATTTATTAAAAAAAGTTTACTTTATTGGAATCTTCGCGAGCCCCCGTGGCCTCTAACGGGATTCATGTGTTGTCGTTTTATCCTTCTTTCTTCTTAAGGAGGGCGGTTGCGAGGCTCCCGACGACCGAGATAAGTAGCGTTCCCCAGAAAAGCGCTCCCAGGGAGATGACGAGCGAGATGAAGAAATAGTCCACGATCTTGAGCACCACCATATTTATCACGACGATGAAAAGCCCGAACGTGATAATGATGAGCGGCAGGCTCAAGAGTTTCAAGATAGGACGGACAATGGAATTTGCCAGGGCTAAAAGAATTCCTGCAAAAAGCAACGTTTTAAAACTCCCCGTAAAGACGAATCCAGGGATGATAAGGCTTGCAAGCAAGATGCCCAAGGCATTCGCTATAATACGCGCCAAAAAACGCATTAAAACCAGCTTACCAGATTTAATGCAGATAGGCAAGCCGGAAAACACAAACACGCACAAATCTTATAAACATCACGATCAGTGTCTTCCTGTCAATGCTTCATGGAGCGTTTCTTCATCCACATACTCAATATCAACGCCTCGCGAGAGCCCGCGCGCAAGACGGGTGATTTTTATCCCGAGCGGCATAAGTTCCCGCTCCAGGTGCCTGGCCATTGTATCACCGTCATACGTGGGGCTTGTGGCGATGATAATCTCTTCAGGTATCTCTTTTCTGACGCGCAAGATAAGTTTTTTTACGCGGGCGGCATACGCTTCCGGCTCTTTTTTTGCCGAAAGGTTTCCCGCAAGCACATGGTAGAGTCCGTTGTAGGCTTTGGCGCGTTCAACGGCGCCAAGGTCAACCACCTCTTCCACCACCGCGATTCTCTTTTTATCTCGTTTTGGGTCGGAACAAATCGAGCATTCACTTCCATCGGTGTTCTTTTTTGCTTCAATGTTCCCACACCGGGAGCAGGTGAGCAGCATATCGGAGATCTCCAAGATGTGTTTAGCCAGCATCCCTCTGAATTCCGCAGGTTCTTTGAGGAGATAGAATACAAAACGCGCCGCTTGTCGCGGCCCGACTCCGGGAAATCTGGAAAAAAGCTCTATGAGGTTTTGGATAGGGGAGGGGTACAGAAAAATTTCTAATGTTTAATTTCTAACGCAAACACTAAGGCAGATCTTCTTTGACATTCGGTGAGGGGTTTATTACGATGTAGACGGTTCTTTGGGAGGCAAAGCATATGTCCATTCATCGCGCAAACAGCAAAAGTGATGGTTACTGCCATCAATGCAGGAAAGATGTTCTTCCGGCCGCATTACAGCAGTGCGACAAATGTAAGAACTGGTTTTGCCAAAACTGCATTCAGAGCATCGAGGACTCTGATGAAATTGTTGCCAAGATTGTGGACCGATGCGACAAGTGCCGCGGAGCAACAATCACTTTGTAGAATATTTCCGAGAAGCCCCAACAACGGGCTTTTTTTTATTTTTCATTTATCACTCAAATCCGCCAAAATGTTTCTCCAGATTCTTGAAGCTCGTCTCTTTCTCGTCAAAATAAAGTTCAATCTCGCCCGTAGGGCCATTGCGGTGCTTCGCGATCATGATTTTTGCGATATTTTTCTTGTCGGAATCCTTTTTCACGCGATCCTCCCGGTGAATGAACATCACCACGTCCGCATCCTGCTCAATGGAGCCCGATTCTCGAAGGTCAGAAAGACGAGGGACTTGATCGGGACGGGACTCGACGGCTCGGGAGAGCTGGGAAATGGCAAGCACCGGCACCTCAAGTTCCCGCGCGAGCGATTTGAGCGAACGAGATATCTCTGTCACTTGTTGCACCATGCTCTCGGCATTCGGGTTATAAATGAGTTGCAGGTAGTCCACAATAATGAGTCCCAGGCCATGTTCTGCCTGAAGGCGTCTGGCCATGGTGCGTATCTGGATGATGGTGGGAGAAGCGGCGTCATCAATAAAAAGTTTTGATTCGGAAAGAATGCCCAGGGCATGTTGTATGCGCTCGAAATCATTGCCGTCGCCTTCACTGGAGAGACCGCCGGTGCGCAATCTCCAAGAGTCCACATGGGCTTCGGCGGCGATCAGGCGGTCAACAAGCGAGTCGGTTGACATTTCAAGGCTGAAAAGTCCGATTGGAATTTTTTCTTTTATGGCAACGTGGCGCGCGATGTCGAGGGCGAGAGATGTTTTTCCCAGGCTTGGACGGGCCGCCAGAATAACGAGATCTCCTCGTTGCAGTCCTCCCAGTTTTTTGTCCAGATCGGTAAAGCCGGTGCCCACGCCACGAAGCACGCCCTCCTTCTGCAGTTTTTCTATGCGCTCAAAGGCCTCGCCAAGAGCGGTTTTTAACGGTATGAACTCCTGCTTCAACGAACGCTTCGCTACAGAAAGGATCTGTTGTTCCGCTTTCTCCAGCAAGTTTTCAACGTCTTCCGTTTCTGAAAAACCAAGTTCTAAAATATGCTGGGAGGCCGAAATAAGGTCTCGAAGCATCTTTTTTTTCTGCACAATCCGGGCATACATCACCGCGTGACTTGAAGAGGGGACGGTATTGACCAGTTCCGCTAGATACGTGACGCCGCCAATCTCGGCAAGCTCTTTTTTTTCTTCAAGGCGATTGGTGAGAGATAGCACGTCCACCGGATCGCGCCGCATGTAGAGGTCCAACATCGAGGCATATATTTTCTGATGTGCACCGCGATAAAAATCTTCTGGCACGATGATGTCTCCCACGCGGTCAAGCGTCTCGCGGTCAATGAGAACGGAGCCAAGCAGCGACTGTTCGGCTTCAATGTTCTGCGGCGGAAGTTTTGTTGGTGGAACGTTCTGTGCCATATCAAGCAAAGTATACTCAAGAGCGCGTCACAGGTAAACAAACCACCTGTTGAGTACAGGTGGAGAAAACTCGATACTTCCAACGTCACCCCGAGTCGCATGACGCGATTATTTTGATTTGATTCTCGGGCCTTGCGGAGTATCGTCCACGACATAACCGGCCGTTTCTATTTCTTTCCTCAAGCGGTCCGCTTCGTCCCATTTTTTTTCTTTTCGAGCTTTTTCGCGCTCTGTAACAAGTTTTTGCACTTCGGCCGAGATCGGCTCCCGTTCTTGTCCAAGGAGTCCAAATCCGAATATTTCATCCACAGTTCTAAGAAATGCTGTAATAGGACCAACGGCTTTCTGGGAGACTTCTTCTTTCTCAAGTAGCGGATTTGCAACGCGGATAAAGGAGGAAAGAGCGGCGAGTGCTGCAGGAGTGTTGAAGTCATCCTCCATTTTTTCCAAAAACGCTCTTTCGGTCTCTTCCAGTTTTTTCAGCAAACCACCTTCTGTTTTTTTGCCAGTTTCTACAGCCTTATTTTCTATTAGTTTTTTCGCAAATTCCCTGAAACGCTTTAATTGTTCTTCCGCCTGTTTGGCAACTGCTTCCGTGTAGTCTATAGGAGAGCGATAATGCGCGCTTGCGATTATCATGCGGAGCGTTTCAGGAGCGTGCGCCTTCAAAAAATCTCTAATCGTAAGGAAGTTGCCAAGCGATTTGGACATTTTTGTGTTTTGCACGAGGAGAAATCCGGCATGCATCCAATATTTCACCATGGGAGACTTCCCGGAGGCGCTCTCCATTTGCGCAATCTCGCATTCATGATGGGGGAATATAAGGTCTCTTGCGCCGCCGTGGATGTCATACTGCGCGCCGAAGAACGTATCGGTTATCGCAGTATCTTCAATGTGCCAACCCGGCCTCCCCGCTCCCCAGGGGCTAGGCCATTTCGGCTCTCCTTCTTTTGCGGCTTTCCAAAGCGCAAAATCATACGGATGCTGTTTTGCCGAATCCGGCTCGATGCGTACGCCTTTGTGGAGTTTTTCAAGTTTTTGGCCGGATAGATTGCCATAGGAGGGAAATTTGGAGATGTCGTAATACACATTCCCGCCCGCAACGTAAGCATATTCCCGGCGTATGAGAGTGTTAATTTGGGCGATGATGGCTTCGATGTGTTCGGTGGCCCTCGCATAGGTCGTAACACTGAATATGCCAAGCGTTTTCATATCTTCAAAATAGGTTGTCTCGACTTCCCGGGCGAGCTTTTGCGGGTCTTTTTTGTTCTCGGCGGCTCGCGCGATTATCTTATCGTCTAAGTCGGTGATGTTCTGTACGTAATTTACCTGATAGCCCTGGTGCCGCAGATACCGCGCGACAATATCAAAAGCGATATAGGTCCGCGCATGTCCAACGTGCGCCAGATCGTACACGGTGGGGCCGCATACAAAAAGATTCACCCTCTTTCCATTGAGGGGTTTAAATAATTCTTTTTTTCCGCTCAAAGTATTGTAGATGCGAAGCATAAAATACTCGGTACTTACCCCAGCACCAAATTTTGCAGACCCTATCGCCTTCCACCCCTTCTAAAGTTTTGTCGTCGCCGAGCGTCTTTGTATAAGAGAACTCTCGAGGAGGGCGAAATGCTCCGGTGGAGCATTTCGCGGGCAACTACTATGCTTCTAGAAAGTGATGGGTGCCCAGGGTGAGCGGGCATGGTGTCCCGATAAGATCGGGACGAGCAAAGCCGAGAGCGGAGCGGCGTTTTGTCGGCTGGGGCAAAACGACCGCGTCTTTCTGAAACGACCGTACGAATACGGACAGCAAAACTCTAGATCCACTTCCTCTTCTTGAGATACGCCAGAAGTATCCCGCAAGCTCCGCCGATAAAAAGGAACATGATCCAAAATTGGAAAGGACTGTTGCGAAACGGCGCGTTCGGGGTGCTTAAAATTTGCGGAATGATAGCAAAGGGAAGCGCTGCAACGGTGAATATGGTAAGCACTTTCATGATGGTATTGAGCTTATAAGAAAGGAGAGAGTTGTTCGTGTCGTGCAGGGAATCGATAGTGTCCTTATAATTTTCGAGCAATCCCCAGATGCGATTGTAGTCGCCAACCAGATCAATGAAGTAGGGCTTGAGCGTTTTTCCAAAAAATGTTTGTGATTTTTCGATAAGCGATTCAAGCACCAAGAGTTGTGGTCTGATGGTGCGGCGGAAATCAAGAATATCGCGGCGGACAATGGAAATTTCTTCAACGGCTTCATGCACCTCTCCTCCGAAAATTTTATCCTCCGTAGCAATAATGTTCTGCTCCATGTGTTTCAATTGCGGCAGGAGCGATTGCATGAGTCCGTCGATGATATAGTAGAGGAGATGCCCGATGTTGCCGCCAAAATATTTTTTGCATGAGTCTTCTTCAAGTTGGCACTGGCGGAAAAGCGAATCGAACGGCTCGAGAAAATCTTCGTAAATAACGGTAACCAACATATCTTTGGCTACGATGATATCTATTTCCTTGTGCACATTTCTGCGCTCCGCTCGAATATAGACGGGGATATGTATGACAAAATATAGGTAGCTTCCAAAGTCGTCCACTTTCGGGTGGTAGGTTGGGGTAAGCAGTTCCTCCAGCACCAGTTCGTGAAACTTAAAGTTATCGCGCAAATAGTCGATGTCCTTTTCTGTGGGGAAGGAGATATTCACCCAGGTTAAGTTGTTATATTTGATTATCTGCATAGCATAAGCTTTCGTTTTCGGCGATCTGCTTCGTTGCGGCCCCCGATTCTCCCTCGTCGTACCACATGAGTACGCCTCGGTTCTCGGCCGCCCCTGAGCAGTCAGTCATATATTGGAACGCATGGCAACTGCCCGCGAAATGCTCCGCTGGAGCATTTCACCCTTGCATATCATCCAAAAACGAAACCATTATTTAAATTCACTTACTTTCTACTTCCTGAAGTATACCATATAATAGGTTTCTCGAGCGAATTTTACTTTTCAACAATAAGGTGGTATCAAGGTGGTATTGTGTCGGAACTTTGGATACGACATGACGAAAGGAGGAGTGTATGGAGAATCCGGTTCCATCCAACCAGTCCCTTGAAAAAAAAGTATGCGCTTTTTTACGCCAGACTAAGCGCATAAAACCAAGTTTGCTGGTGCATGAACTTTGCAGGGGTTATCGCGGTGAAAAAAGAAAAGCGCGAGAAGATGCAATCAGAAAAGCTATCAGAACCCTGATCGACGTCGGAAAAGTAGAAGTAGACCTGGATTGGCATATCAAAGTTAAAAAATAACACTCTCCGCGCTATAGCAGGTTTTCGAAGCGAACTTGACAAATATGCCGTTAAGAGAGTGTGGATGTTCTGGCCAACACTCCGCCGGTGATTCCCCGGCGGCTTTTTTATATTTAGAGCGAGCCGGTATGAGCTTTTGAGCGGTTTAGCGTAGCATTTGCTACGACCATGAACGTTGAGCCGAAAAATTGCGTTGTTTGAGCGAAGCGAGTTCGCAATTTTTCGTTGCGAGGCGCTCTTTGGTCGTCAAATGCGAAGTGTTAAGCAAAAAAGCTCACACCGGCGAGCGGCTTAGCACTCTTGACAGGGGAGTGCTAATGGGTATACTGGAGATGTATTTATGTTGCAGACCCAGGAAAAACCCCGCAGATACGATATTTTACGCATGCTCGTAGACGAGTATGTGGATCTGGCTGAGCCTATCGGTTCAGAGGTGCTTTGCGCAAAGCATCAGCTTTCATGGAGTTCGGCAACCGTTAGAGGTGATCTTTCGGAGCTTGAAGAGGAGGGATACCTTGCAAAACCTCATGTGTCCGGCGGCAGAATTCCCACCGATAACGCGTACCGCAAAATACGCGATGAACTTCTTGAAGATGTTGAAGGCTTTCAGGAGCGCTGGAATCCGTTCAAAGAAGCGCACATATCCTCGAGCACCCTGGGCAGCTCTCCCAACCGCGTAAGCCTTGCTACGCGCATGCTTGCAGAACTTACGAATCATTTGGTGCTGGGAGGAGTTTTGGAAAAAGACGAACTGAGAGAAGTCGGACTTCCTTCACTCATCCGCGAGCCGGAATTTGCCGACCAGGAGGCCGTGGCGGGAGTGGCCGCTTTCATGGAACACGTTGCGGAAGAAACTGAAGACGTTATGGAAAAACTTTTGCGGAATACGTTCGGAGTATTTATCGGCGAAGAAAATACGTTCCGCGAGATCCGTTCGTGCAGTCTGCTTGTTTCAGGATTCCGCACCAAAGAAGGCGACCAGGGGTTTTTGGCGATTCTTGGCCCTACGCGCATGCCGTACGAGCGCAACATCGCTTTTTTAGAAAATGTCGCGAATGCGCTTGGTAAAAGAATTTAATATATGGCCGACGAACAAAAAACAGAACCTGTTTCCGATGACCTTGCCGCAAAACTCGCCGAGTGCGAAAAAAAACGCGACGAGTATCTTGCCGGTTGGCAGAGGGAGCGCGCGGATTTCCAAAATTACAAAAAGGAAGAGACGAAGCGCGCGGGGGAATTGCGAGGCATGCTTACAGAAAATATTGTGCACGAACTTTTGCCGGTTCTCGACAGTTTTGATATCGCGCTTTATTTTGTTCCCGACGACTTAAGGGGCCACAAATGGATACACGGCACCGAACGGATGCACATACAATTTTTGGATACTTTGAAGCGCCAGGGAGTGGAAACCATCAATACCGAAGGTGCTATGTTCAACCCCGCGTTCCACGAGTCGGTTGAAGAGGTCGCATCCGACAAACCCGAAGGGACTATCGTTGAAGAAGTACAGAGGGGATATATATTGAATGGCAGGACTATTCGGCCTGCGCGAGTGAAGGTGGCGAAGAAGGGTGCTGGCGTTTAGTGGGTGATTATCTGCTCATCCGATTTTTCTCCTGGGCAGCTTTCCATAAATTGGAAACAAGGGAACTGCCCGCGAAAAGCAAAGCCATTTGCTTTTCGCCCAACAAGGGAGGAGCACGATTCAACCCTCCCAAAGTTAAAGATTCGATCCCTCCCTAATTTACTAATTTGTGAATTAAACATATATGTCAAAAATACTTGGAATTGATTTAGGAACAACGAACTCCGCCATGGCAATCGTGGAGGGCGGAAAGCCGCGCATTATTGAGAACAAAGAGGGGAACCGCACAACCCCGTCCATCGTCGCCGTGTCGAAATCCAACGAACGCCCGGTGGGGCTTTTGGCTAAGCGCCAGGCGGTCACCAATCCAAAAAATACCGTTTACTCCATCAAACGTCTCATCGGGAGGCGCGCTGCAGACGCGGAAGTGGAGCGTGACAAAAAATGGCTTCCGTATGAGATGAGGGGAGCGTCAAACGGCGGTATTGAGGTAAAATTCGGCGAGGAATGGAAAACCCCGCAGGAGATTTCCGCAATGATACTGCAAAAGCTGAAATCAGACGCGGAAGACCGGCTTGGAGAGAAAATAACCGAAGCGGTCATCACCGTGCCTGCATATTTCGATGATGCGCAGAGGCAAGCCACAAAAGACGCCGGAGCCATCGCGGGTTTCAACGTGCGCCGCATTATTAATGAACCAACGGCCGCCGCTTTGGCGTACGGCCTGGATAAAAAGAAAGAAGAGAAAATAGTGGTATACGACTTCGGCGGCGGGACTTTTGACGTATCGGTGCTTGAAATTGGCGATGATACCATTGAAGTAAAATCCACCGGGGGCGATACGCACCTTGGGGGAGACGATTTGGACCAGCGCATCATTGCGTACTTGGTTGATGAATTCAAAAAGGAGCAGGGGATAGATCTCGCGCGTGACCAGCTTGCCGTACAGCGCCTGAAGGAAAGCGCTGAGCGCGCAAAGCACGAGCTTTCCACGTCCATAGAGACGGAAGTGAATATCCCGTTCATTACGTCGGACGCTTCGGGGCCCAAGCACTTCATTCACAAAATGACGCGCTCCAAGCTTGAGTCGCTAGTACAGGATTTTATTGACCGCTCCATTGAGCTTACGGGTGAGACCGTAAAAGAAGCCGGGTTTGAGATGTCGCAGATAAACGAAGTTATTCTTGTCGGCGGACAAACAAGGATGCCTGCGATTCAAGAGGCAGTGAAAAAGCTTTTCGGCAAAGAACCGCACAAAGACGTGAACCCCGACGAAGTGGTCGCTATCGGCGCGGCTATTCAGGGAGGCATTTTGCAGGGCGACGTGAAGGATGTACTGCTTTTGGATGTAACCCCTTTGTCGCTTGGCATTGAAACACTTGGCGGTGTGATGACGAGACTCGTGGAGAAAAACACCACGGTTCCCACCGCAAAGACGCAGGTATTTTCTACCGCGGCCGACAGCCAACCCTCGGTAGAAATCCATGTACTGCAAGGAGAACGCCCTATGGCAGGAGACAACAAGACGCTGGCGCGGTTCATTCTGGACGGCATTATTCCCGCTCCGCGCGGCATTCCGCAGGTTGAGGTAGCATTCGATATTGATGCAAATGGGATTCTTAATGTGAAAGCGAAAGACAAGGCGACCAACAAAGAACAATCGGTGCGGATCGAAGCTTCAAGCGGCCTTTCCAAAGAGGAAATAGAGAAAATGCGCAAGGATGCCGAACTGCATGCGGCCGAGGACGAAAAAAAGAAAGACCTTATAGAAAAAAGAAATCTTGCCGAGCAGATAACCTACACGGCAGAGAAAGCGTTGAAGGACGCGGGCGACAAAGTTACGGCAGATGAGAAAAAGCCCGTTGAGGAAAAAATAGAGGCGTTGAAGAAAGCAAAAGAAGGCGACAGCGTGGATGCAATAAAGAAAGCTACGGAAGAGCTTTCCACGGCTATACAGGCAATAGGGTCAAAACTGTATCAACAAGGAGACACTCCGAAGAACGATGACCATAACCATGACAATGACAAAAAGAAAGAGGATGACAATGAAAAAGGACCGGAGGGCAAGAATCCCGAAGATACAAAGTTCGAGGACGTGAAATAAAGTTCTGTAAATAAAAAACCCCCGTACCATTTTGGTTCGGGGTGTTTTTGGTGCGGGTTTACTCCGTCTGCGGTAACCCGATGATGGACCTCACGAACGATTGGCCTTGTAGGAGTTCCCGCAACTTCCATCCCTCGACCAGATGCACTATGCGCGGCGGGGAATGGAAGGTTACATCGACGTAGCCAAGGTAGTGATAAAAATTTCCTTCAAAATAGTAGTAATCGCGTTTACCGCTTGCGGATTGAAACGGCATCTGCAACATTACTTGGCGCTGACCCGGCTTCGCATCGCTGACAGCTACATCTGCGGCCGTGAAACGATCCGTGTTGAAATCAATGAACGCCGCGATAAGTGCTGCCTGTTCTTGGACGATGCCGTATATCTGGCTATCTAGCGCAAGAAACTGCTGTAAAACCTCTGTACTCATGAATGCCCTCCTTCGCTTACTTCAGATTGGCTCCACGCTGACCAGGACCGATTCGGTGCAGCTATCCTGTCCGAGCGGGATGGTCACTGAAGCGCCTGTTCCAAGAACGTTGTAGGTCTTGGCTAGTTCCTTGAGACCCGCCTTCTCATCGTCGGAGGATAGGCATTTGCCCACGCTCTTGTTCGCGCGGAGCATGACAACTTGGTTCGGGATGACTGTTTCGACGACATAGGGCTTTGACGCATTGATTTTCGCGTCCACAACAAAGAACACGGCCAGCACAACAACCACAAAGGCCATGATGAAAATATCCGATAGAGTCATTTTCAAGGTACGTTCCTCCTTTTATTGTTTCAAACTCACATTGACCATTACCGCTCCAGCACAGCTTCCACGGCCAACACTTACAGATACAGAACAGCAATCGCGCCGATGATTAGAATGACAGCCACTGTGGTGAGCACCTCAAAAAATATGTATCCGGACTGTTTGAATTTCAAGGTACGTTCCTCCTTTTTATGATGTATTTCCTGAGAAATTTTCCTAAGTTTCTAATGTTACCATTAAAGCAAGTATCTGTCAACCCCCACACTAATAGTAGGCACTTAGTGAATACACACGCATATCAAAAGTTTTGTTTTTGAGAAAATTTTTCTTTTGCCACAGATACTATTTGCGGCGCTCTGCGCCGTCAGCCCACTATTAGTGTGGGGGTCAATAGCTCGCGTGTTTGATGTAAAAAGTGTATACTTGAATTATCTGCATGAGCCCCACCATCAAAAAACTTATTCTCGGATTTTTTCTTGTTTCGCTCGGCGTGCTTTTTTGGCTGTTCATTAAAAACCTGTTTTTCCAGGATTCCGCAAATATCGCTGAACGCTTTTGGTCGTTCAATAATATCGGCCTATTCGTGTCTCTGGTCACGCTCTATGCGACGGTCTTAGGACTTGTTGCTTTTTTAATTAATGAGCGGGCTTGGGCGCATGGGATGCTGTTTGCAGGAATTTTGCCGTATTTTCTTACTGCCTCGGGGCGTCCCCTTGAGCTGGTTGGCGCTTTTGCAATCCTCTGGGCCTCGCTTTTCGTTTCGCGCGAATGGATAATGAAGGAGAATGCGAATCGCATCTCGCTGGGTATAGAAAAATCGGTTCCGAAGAACATGTCGTTCGTGCTTACCGCGCTTGCTCTTGCGGTTTCCACGGTATTTTACGTTTCTCCCGCCGTAGAGCAGCTTAAGGACATCCGTATTCCGAGAGCTTTCTTTCAAAGGATTGTTTCTCCCTTCGAGACCATGTTCGAGCGGCAGGTTGAATTTAGGGCTCAAAGCTTTACGGGGACGCTTGAGGATGCAGTACCGGTCGGAGTTGTGGAGCAAGTTAAACCGGAAGAAGCGGAGATATTGCAACGACTATCGAGACCCTTCACGGAACCGCCAAGCGCAAACAGCGTATATTCGGAGTTTACCGATGCGCTCTTCAATGCTCTTAATGGGCAGATTGCGCGGATAGATTCGCTGTCTCCGAATGTTCAACACGTGGTTTCGGTTTCCTTTTCCTTGGCGCTATTTGCGATAATTCGCCTGTTGCTGATACCGGCAAGCTGGATTATCATTATTCTTCTGGTCGTCATATTCAATGTGCTGGTGTATACGGGGTTCGTGAAGATCGGGACGGTGCAGGTGGAGAAGGAGACCATTGAATTATGATTCGTTCAGTTTTGCAATTTTTCTTCAACAAGGGAGGTGCACGTTTCAACCCTCCCAAAGCTAAAGATTCGATCCCTCCCTTGATTTACGAAAAATTGCAAAACCTCAAGATCATAACTGAATAATAGAGGGCGGGGTTATTAAGTAGGAGTTCCGGCGGTTTTGTCTCCTTCGGATATCGTCCGCTACAAGCGGCCGAAAACCGCCGATTCACTTTTTGAATAGAAATTTTGTATGGCCGGAAAAGATTATTACAACATTCTCGGAGTTTCCAAAGACGCGTCCGATGACGATATAAAAAAGGCGTATCGGCGTCTCGCGCACCAGCATCATCCCGATAAAACCGGAGGAAATGAGAAAAAATTTAAAGAGATCAATGAGGCGTATCAGGTGCTTTCGGACGGCCAGAAACGCGCTCAATACGACCAATTCGGCACAGCCTTCCAGGGAGGAGGAGCTCAAGGCGGGTTTGATTTTTCAGACTTTATGAATGGCGCAGGAGGAGGTGGCGTGGACCTGGGCAGTATTTTTGGCGATATGTTCGGCGGGGGTTTTTCATCACGCACGCGCCGAGACCGCCGGCAAGGAGAGCGCGGGCATGATATCGCCATTGACGTGGAAATTACCCTTTCGGATGCGTTTACCGGAGCGGAGCGAACATTCGAATTGAAACGCATGTCTCGCTGTGCGCACTGTACCGGCACGGGAGCCGAACCCGGAACGCCTATCAAGACATGCGCGACTTGTAGCGGATCGGGATATGTACGGGAAACACGGCAGATATTTTTTGGAAGTTTTGCGACCGAATCGGTCTGTCCCCATTGTAAAGGAGAGGGGAAAGTCCCCGAAAAGGCATGCAAAGATTGCCACGGGCAGGGAAGGATACCGCTTATAAAGCCGGTAACGTTGCATGTTCCTGCCGGTATACGCGATGGCGAGGTCATCAAATTGGAAAGCGAGGGGGAGTCGGGGCTTTACGGCAGGCACAGCGGGGATCTCTACGCAACGATTCATGTAAGGGCACATGAACATTTCAGGCGTCAGGAAGATGATATCCACTACACACTGCGTATTCCGCTTGTGGAAGCGGTGCTGGGAGAAGACACAAAGATAGTTCCGACCATTGATGGAAAAACGAAAATACGGATACCGTCAGGCATAGATTCCGGAACCGTGCTGAAACTACGCGAGAAGGGGATGCCAAGGCTCCGCGCACGCGGGAGAGGCGACATGCTCATTAAGGTTGAAGTTGAAACGCCCAAACGCCTTTCACGGCGCGCAAAGGAACTCCTGGAGGAGTTGCGAAAAGAATTGAAATAAAAATCCGCAGAGGTTCTTTAAAAAGGAGGAGTATGTTCTCTTATGAATTCAAGGAACGTCATCCAACGCTCTGTTATGTTTTGGCCGGTGCTCTTATTACATTTTTTGCGGGCTGGCTGTATCTTTACGGGGTCGCATGGTTTTTTCGGGCGGTTCTCAAATTAAAGGACGCATACCTTCAACAAGACCGTGATTACATCATCCTGTTCTTCCCCGATAAGCAAAAAAGTCCCAAACCGGGAGATTGACCGCGAAAGAGCCAGGAAGTATGCTGTATTTATGTGCAAACGTTTGATGCCAATTTTTGTTCTTCTGTTGCTTGCCAGCACCGCGGCGTATTCGGTGGTGAACGCGGCGCGATCCACGCTTCCCGAGCGCGCTGAACGTACGTCGTGTAGCGCACGCATCGCTTCATTTTGTAGCGTATACGGGACTAACGTCTGTAATGCCATAGTCCCGCAGAGCTGCGGTGCGATGCAATCGTCGGAGTCTCGCGGAGAGCAACGGCATGAACATAGTGTGTTCTATATTCTTTCATGGATTCTCCTTGGAGTTGTTTTTGTGGAATTTTTCAGACGACATAAGAATGAACAAGCGTTGTTAAAAAAGGACTTTGTGCATTACCTCCTTTTTCAGAACGAAGCCTCGTCTCCGCTCTTGGTCGGCGGACTTTCATCGCTTAGACTTTAAGATTATTTCAACCTAGCGTACGCCAATGATACACGCCCGCGTGTATCATTGCCTGCTAGGTTTTTATTTATTAGCCGCAATATTTTATGCAAAAAAACTTAATCATTGCCATCGGCGTAGCCATCATTGTCGGCGGAGCATTTATATCACAGCGCCGTTCAAAAACATCCGACCCTACTCATTCGCCAACGCCCTCATCGCAGATGACAGTTGTCCCTAGCGTTTCTCCAACTCCGCTTACGGTGCTTGAGGAAGTGAGAACGTTCAAAGAATTTACTGTTACGGCCACGCAATTTACATTCGAGCCGAGCGTTATCCGTGTCACAAAGGGTGATGTAGTGCGTCTGAAGCTTGTGAATGCTGACGTGGCGCATGGCATCGTCATACCGGAGTTCAACGTGAACCTCATGGCTGGAGCTGGAGTTTTTCAGACAACGGAATTTACCGCGGATAAAGCGGGCATCTTCGATTTTTACTGCTCCGTATACTGCGGTTCGGGACACCCGGGCATGCGCGGACAGCTTGTGGTAGAATAATAACTTTCCTATGCAACAATCTCTCAAAAAATTCAATCTTCAAATCCATGGCATGACGTGTCAGTCGTGCGAAGTTTTGGTCGAACGCAAATTTAAGGAAGTTAAAGGCGTGCAAAAAGTGAACGTGAACCATCGCACCGGCAAGGCGGAGATCATCTCCACCGAAATGCCTCGTCTTGCCGATTTCCAGAGCGTGCTCGAAGGCGAGCCGTATACCATCGCTCCCTATGGGGCGAGACTTTCGCCAGCCATTAACTCAAAGGAAATGCGAAGAATGCAGGCTATACAAAGGGGCGAGTTAAAACGTGAGCGCGCAGAGAGCGCTGCGATACTTCTTCTTGTTTTTGGCGCCTACTATTTTCTGCGACAGACCGGAATCATGCGCGGCGACTTTGGCCTGGGCATCTCGCAAAATATGAGCTTCGGCTACATCTTCCTTATTGGACTTGCCGCGGCGACATCCACGTGCCTTGCGGTCTCCGGGGGATTACTGCTTACCGTTGCCTCCAAGTATAACGAACTCTACCCGGATCTTTCAGGCGTTCAAAAATTTCGTCCGCACATCTTCTTCAATATTGGCCGCATTACTTCCTACACGGTTGGCGGGGGTCTGGTGGGGCTTTTGGGTTCTGCCATGACCCTCTCCACCAAAGGAACCGGCTGGCTATCCATCGGTGCTGCGATATTCATGATTGTGATGGCGGCAAATATGCTGAAGCTTCCCGGTGCCTCGCGCCTGAACTTCCTCCGTATGCCCAAGTTCTTCAGCCACAAGATCCACGACGCTTCCGCTAGGCCGAGTAAATTCGCCCCCTTCCTCATGGGTGCTGGCACCTTTTTCCTTCCCTGCGGCTTCACGCAGGCGCTCCAAATATACGCGCTTTCCACGGGCAGTTTCGTCACGGGGGCACTCACGATGCTCGTCTTCTCGCTCGGAACTCTGCCGGCGCTTGTGTCTCTTGGAGCTATTTCGAGTTTTGTGAAAAGCGCCTTCGCCAAACCCTTCTTTAAGTTTGTGGGAGCGTTTGTGCTCATTCTTGGATTCATGAATATTAACAACGGACTCGCACTCATAGGATCGAATTGGGATCTTGCCGCCATCGCAAATGTTTTTCGCGGTTCTCGCTCTGCCAACACGCTCTCGATCGGCGATGTGCGCTCGGCGGTAAACGACCCAAACGTCACTATTGACGGCCAGACACAGATCGTCCGTATGGATGTTGATGGATTCGGATACGTCCCAAATCACTTCACTATTTATCAGGGGCTACCGGTGCGGTGGCTTGTTTTCGGAAAAAACGCCTATGGATGCGCAAGCGTGCTCGTTATGCAAAAATATGGTATCACTAAATTTATCCAGCAAAGCGTAGAGAGCGAAATTAACTTCACGCCCATGGAGGTCGGCGAACTTAATTTTTCCTGCTCCATGGGCATGTATCGCGGGTCTTTCACCGTTGTGCCGCGGCCCCAGGGAGTCGAAGCGCCAAAAATCCAACCACTTGCTGTGCAAGTTGCCCAAGAATCAAATGAGCCAAGCTGCACTCCCGAAACCCCCGGTTGCAACATCCAGGTAGTGAACGTGGAAATAGGGAGTGGCGGTTATAATCCACGAGAAATCATAGTGAAGAAAGGTTCGCCCGTTGAGCTTATTATTAACGATCAAATTCCGCTTGGGGGCTGTATGGGTACGACGGTGATCCCCGAATACAACGTGGCAAAGACCCTTAAGATCGGAAAAAACAAGCTCGCCTTCAACCCAACAAAGTCGGGCATTTTTCCCATCACCTGCAGCATGGGTGGGCGGATGGCACAGTTAACGGTTATTGATTAAAAAATCTATGGAGAATCTATCGGATACTACAAAAGAAACATCTCGTTACGAGCGCAAGCGCATGGAGCGCGAAGAGAAGGATCGCGAGCGGAATGCCGCTCAACACAAAAAGAGGATTAAGAAATACGCTACTCTGGCGGTAGCGCTGCTTGTTATTGGAGCAGGAATTTTTGGACTTGTGCGCTCTGCGGGTAAAAATACCGCTACGTTAAAAACGTCTCCCGGCGAGCTTCTTACCGACAAGGGCAGACAGCATGTTGAGAAAACGGACATAAGTGATTATAATTCCATTCCACCAACATCCGGACCGCACTTTACGATACAGACAAATTGGGGAATACATAAAGAATCTGTTCCAGAAGGCTATCAAATCCATAACCTCGAACATGGCGGTGTAATTTTGCAGTATAAGCCCGAGCTTGCAGTGGATGTGGTAGATAAACTCAAAGCCATCGGCGAGAGTTATAACTGGAAAAAACTGATTCTTGCGCCGTATGGGCCGCTTGATAAAAACATCGCGCTTACCGCCTGGACCAGACTTGATAAGTTCGATGACTTTGATGAAACGCGTATTCGTGCGTTCATAGACGCGCACCGCAACCACGGCCCCGAAAATGTTCCCGATAACATGCAATCGGTGACGTTACCATAGTATACATACGACCATGAAGAACATCTCATTCAATATCAAGGGCATGCATTGTGCATCGTGCGTCGTGCGGAATGAAAAGGCGCTTAAAAAAGTTCCGGGCGTTGAGGACGCCTCGGTGAATTTTGCGTTAAAGCAGGCGACCGTATCCTATGATGAAACGAGGGCCACTGAGCATGATTTGCACAATGCCATTCGTCAGATCGGTTACGAAGTTCCGGCGCATGCCGCCAAAAGCCACGGGGAGCACGCATCTGCTGCAGGGGGTATGCAGCATGCCGATGGCGGCGGAGACGAGCATATGCATCACGGCGAGGTTGGAGAAGCGAGGAAAAAGGCCGTCTGGGCGCTTAGCATCTCTGCGCCCGTTGCGGTAATAGGCATGTTCGGTCTGGAGTTTGGGGGGGAGTTTTTCGGGCATACACTTTCTATGTGGCTGATGGCGGCTCTTTCCACGGCGGTTATTCTCTATTTCGGCTGGCAATTTCACCGCGGCATGATAAATGAAATGCGGCATGCCTCTCCCGGCATGGATACCTTAATATCTCTCGGGACGCTGGCGGCTCTTTTTTACAGCATCTGGGCTTTGCAAGCGGGCAGAGTGCATGATGTGTACTTCGAAACCGGTGCCATCATCACCGCGCTTATTTTGTTGGGAAAGTATTTCGAAGCGAAAAGTACGGGACAGGCGTCGGAGGCTATAAAAAAACTCCTGCAACTTGGTGCAAAAACTGCCCGGGTGTCCTTAGAAGGACGCGAAGTAGAAGTACCCATAGAGAATGTGCAAGCGGGGGACATGTTGATCGTAAAACCGGGTGAGAAAATTCCTACGGATGGCATCATTATAAAAGGAAGCGCTGCAATTGACGAATCCATGCTCACCGGTGAATCCGTGCCCGCAGATAAAAAAGAAGGCGATGAGATATTTGGCGCAACCCTGAACACAAACGGCTCCCTACAGGTTCGCGCGACAAAAGTGGGAGAAAATACGATTCTTGCGCAGATCGTAAAAATGGTTTCCGATGCCCAAGTAAAAAAAGCTCCTATTCAGCGCCTCGCGGACAGAATCTCCGGCATATTCGTGCCGATCGTGCTTGGTATTGCGGCATTTACGGCTCTGGGGTGGTATTTAAGAACGGGCGATGCGGGCATGAGCATTATTCCGGCAGTGGCCGTGCTCGTTATCGCCTGTCCTTGCGCCTTGGGTCTTGCCACGCCTACGGCCATTATGGTCGGCACGGGGCTCGGGGCGCGGAGAGGCATCCTCATCAAGAACGGGGAGGCGCTTGAAAAGGCAAAACACATCGATGCGGTCATATTCGATAAAACCGGAACGCTCACCCAGGGAAAGCCCGTCGTTACCGACGTGGTGGCGGCAGGTTCCATCGATATCAAAGAAATTCTGCGCATTGCCGCAAGTATTGAGAAAAACTCAGAACATCCGCTTGCGGGAGCCATCGTGGGGCATGCAAAATCGGAGGGTGTCACTTTCTATGAAACGGAAAAATTTCTGGCAATACCGGGTAAGGGGATACGAGGGTCATTGCGTATAGAGAATGGGTTACGCGATATACATATGGGTACGGCGCAATTTCTGAAAGGCGAGGGGATAGAGACGGCGGCACTGGATGCGGCATGGGAACGTCTGCAGAGTGAAGGCAAGACAGCAATGGGACTTGCCGTGGAACGTCGCGCGTCGGGCATTGTTGCGGTGGCGGATACGGTGAAGCCGGATGCGATGGAGGCTATTTCCAAGCTCAAGCTGGTGGGCATTACGCCCGTCATGATCACGGGAGACAACCATAAAACCGCCCAAGCCGTAGCTCGTCAACTCGGCATTGATACGGTGCTTGCGGAAGTTCTGCCTCAGGATAAGGCAAAGGAAGTGCAAAAACTCCAAAGCAAAGGAAAACGCGTCGCATTCGTGGGGGACGGCATAAATGACGCGCCCGCGCTTGCGCAATCCGATCTTGGCATTGCGATGGGAACGGGAAGCGATATCGCAATAGAGACGGGCAGCATCGTGCTGGTTAAGGGAAACCCTCTTAAAGCGGTTGAAGCTATCCGGCTTTCGCGGTTCACATTCAGCGTCATAAAACAAAACCTTTTCTGGGCCTTTTTCTATAATATCGCGGCTTTACCTCTTGCGGCATTTGGGCTTTTAAATCCCATGATCGCGGCCGGCGCCATGGCTTTCAGCTCGGTATCGGTGGTGCTAAATTCCCTACGGATACGGCGGATGCGTTAATATCCTTCTTTTCCCTTTCTACCTTCCCCACATGTCCCTATACTGGGTAGTATGGGGAAAGTGTATCCGAAAAGAGTCATGCGCGATATTTGGAGTCCTGAAGCAGGAAAACCATCTCTTATTAATTTAAGAAGAGATGCTCTACTTGGATTTGGGTCGCTTTTGGCGGCTCTTTTTATTTTTGTTGCAGCTTTTGTTCCGAGAGAATCTATTCTAGCCGGCGGACTTGCCAACTCATCATGGCCGAAATATGGGCATGACGAACGCAATACGGCTCGGCATAGCACTTTTTTCACGCAGACGGGAGATTTCGGTCATGCATGGACGCTCAACCTTTCACCGTATGACGCCGGCGTTACCTTTCAGGGAAATCCGGTTCTGGGAAGCGATGGCACTATATACGTTGGAGGGTATGCACCCAGCGCTCCCGTATATGCCATTACTCCCGAAGGGCTGCTTAAATGGCGCGTGACGATCGGCGATAGTTCGCAAAGCGGAATTGATGCGACGATTGCGCTTGATCAGTCCGGCAATCTTATTGTCCCTACTCCATACGGGTTCTTTAAACTTAGTTCGGTCAACGGCAGTGTCGTCTGGTCGATACCAAACCTTTTGAGCGACGGATCTTCTCCAACGATCGCCGCGGATGGCACGATCTACACGTATGGCACAGGAGCCGGCATGCCGGGAGCGGCATTTTTTGCGCTTAATCCCGATGGAACAATTCGCTGGAGCATCGATCTTACCGCCCCTTCCCGGGGCGTTCCGGCTATCGCGGATGACGGCACGATCTACTTTTCCACCCAAGACGGGTTCTTGTGGGCATTGAATTCCGACAGTTCGGTCAAATGGAAATATGATCTTGGGCAGAGCGCTACAGTAAGCGTGCTTGTTGGCATTGACGGGACAGCATATGTTGCCGCAACCACAAGACTTTTTGCAATCAGTCCCGACGGGACCCTTAAATGGACATATGATGCAAGCGGCGATTATATCGGTAATGGTTTGGCGGAGGCGGTCGACGGAACGATATACTTCGGTACCTTCGGCCCGCCACATAGTCTTTTTGCGGTGAGTTCTGCGGGAACGCTCAAGTGGACGTATGCGCTTGCAAGCGGCGTGGATGGCGGCGTGTCCGTAGGCGGTTTGGGCTCGATCTATGTGCCTTCGAACGAAAGCATATATGCCATTTCGTCATCGGGAGAAAAACATTGGCAGTATGACAAGCCGTCGGAGTTTAATTTCTCTTTTTACGGAACTCCCATCATCTCTACAGACGGTCTCTATCTTTTTATATCATCTGCGGACGATGGAACTATTACCGCGCTTATTCCCAAATCGGTAATGTCTGCAAGGCCCCTCTCGCTTCTCTCAAAACCCCCAATCGTTACCATAGAAAAACCGGCAACAGGAGAACTGCTTTCCGCCAAGACAGTTATTGCCTACACCGCGTATGATCCGGACGGAACCGGTGATTTTGGGTTTTCCGACAACCCTATTTCCATAGATTATTCCATAGATGAGGGTATTATCGGCACCTGGAAGACCGTCGTGTACAATAGCCCGAACTCCAGCAAGATGGAGTTTGATACCACAAATCTTCCGGATGGCGCGGAAGTCTTTATTCGTATCGTGGCGCGCGATCGCGTCGGGCTTTTTGATGAAAAAACAGCTGGCCCATTTTTGGTGGATAATCAAGGACCGACATTTCTTGTCCGCGCTCCCATTGTAAAAAATTCTGGATTTATAGATATTCTTGTGGAGGCATCGGAGGCATTGAAGGATATTGTGGTATATGTAGATCAGGCGGGACGCGGAAAAGTGCTTGCGCCAACCACCGATTTCGGCGATCAGAAGCATTTTACGGCGCGCTACGAAGTTATCAAAGACTTTGACGGAGTGGCGACAGTTACAATAAGTGGCACCGATAAAGCAGGAAATACAAGCAATGTCATCCTCGCCGGAGATAGATTCTCGGTATTTGTCACACCCCCTCCAAAACCCGTGGTACTTTCACCCCGCAATGGAGATATTTTATCGGAGGCGATTCTTAAGATATCCGGCATCTCCATTCCAGGCGCACGGGTACTTATCACGGTAAACGGCACGGACCAGTATGAAGTAAAACCATTTCCTAACGGAACCTTCAGCATAGCGGGAGTAGTCCTTTCCACAAAAAATCTTGGGAAAAACACCATCGCGTTAGTCGCCGAAGATGCAGTAGGTGTTTCCGAGTCTCTCATTTTGTCAGTTATAGTGAACACTCCGCCCAAAGTAACTATACTGTTACCCCGTTCGGGAAGAATCCTCTCTGATGTCGTTAAATTCACTTGGAGCGCCGAGGATCCCAACGCCGACAAGCTTCGTTTCTCTTTCGCATATTCCACCAATGACGGAGATACATGGCTTACAACGGCAACGGATATCGCCGAGACAAGTTATGCGTGGGATACGACGGTTGCACCAGACGGTCCGGGGGTAAAAGTGCGCATCACCGCGTCTGATGGTATCGGAGATTCCTATGCCATTGGTGGACCTTACACGCTTAAGAACGATCTGCCGATTATAAAAATTGACTCGCCGACCTCATCATTCATAAATACGCGTACGCTTGATCTAAAAGGACAAGTCCGCTCGAATCTTTATACCATCTCTAATCTCTCATATAGTTTTAACCAGACCGACTGGACGGCTATTCCGGCAGGGGATGGGTCGTATAATTCCGGTGACGAATTATTTTCTCTTTTGATGCCGCGGCAATTCCCTGAAGGGAATATCGCGCTTTATTTCCGAGCCCAGGACTCCCGAAAGAAATATGGATATAAGGAAATGGTATTTACCATAGACACACAGCCGCCACAAAAACCTTCTTTAGTGATTAGGGAAACTCCCGCATTCTATAGTGATGTAGATGATGCCGACATTGCGTCAGAAGGGCTGCAGGTTGCTTTGCGTGGAACGGCCGAACCACTTTCAAATGTATTAATATTCTTGGGAGAGAAGGAGATGGGTAGAGCCGCAACGGACCGTGAAGGTAAATTTTTGGCAGTCCTTACGTTGCCAAGTCATGGCGTGAATGAATTTCAAGTTTTCGCGGAGGACCGCGCAATGAACCGCAGCACAGCGCATTCTTTTACGATCACTGCCAACAACGCTCCGGAGTTTACGCTTTTGTGGCCAGGAAAAAATGACTTTATCGGGGCCAAACACAAGATCATCTGGGAGGCAAAAGATCGCGATGGTGATACGGTGGCGGATGTTACCTTATCCATCCGTAATCCGAGAGCAAGAATTGCCACACAACGTACATGGAGCATTATTGCGAAGGGTCTGAAGGAAACATCGTATACTTGGGGAGAAACTTTAAAATTTCAAAGCGGGGACTATGAACTGAAACTCTCCGGTTCTGACGGGTATGCGCAAAGCGAGCTTATAGCTCCCATCCGCATTGACAGCATTGCTCCTTCCCTCCAGGCCGCGCTGGCGCTTCCGAGGCGCACGAACAATCCACGTATCGGAGGCCAGGGCAACGCGCAAGATGATTTTTCGGGGATTGAAGCCGTTGAATTTGCTCTTAATGAAGAACCGTTTACTAAAGCTACGCTTGTCCGAGGATATCAATCGGTAACATCGGCGTATCGCTTTGCATTCCCCAAAGAGCTTGTCGACGGTGACTATATGCTATCTCTCCGCGCAACCGACCGTGCGGAAAATATAAGTCAGACCACTTCCGCGAGGTTTACAATAGATACGACACCTCCCCACGTAGGCTCCTGGCGGATCCAGCAAGGACCCTCGCAGCTTTTTCCGGAAGAGGATATCGTGGATATGTTCGGTGGGGCTTCCTATGCGTTCTCGCTGGCTCTATCCGAAGATGCGGTGCAATCAGGGTTCCGTATAGGTGATACGCCGTTCAATCTTGTCAAAAACCCTGGCGGACAGCTGTTTCAGGGACACATAGAATTTGAAAAGGCCGGCATATACCCGATGCATGTTGAAGTTGCGGATGATCTGGGAAACAGTAAGGCGATGCAGATTGGAACACTTCGAGTTATTGAACCGGCGTATGTTGTGGATGCCAAAACTTCCGAACGTCTGGCGAATACCCGCGTAAGCGCGTATTTCTTTGATGAAGATGCAAAAACCTGGCGCTTATGGGATGGAGCTGCCTATGGACAAACGAATCCCCAAACAACCCAAAATGACGGCGCATTCCGGTATTTTCTTCCCCGGGGAACATACGAACTGCGTTTGAGCGCTTCCGGACGCAAAAACACTAAAACTTCCCAGATCGTAATATCCAAGCCTACATTCTTAACCCTCACCGTCCCGCTCAAGAAAGCCGGTTGGTGGGAGCGGGTATTGCAAATATTTACCGGCCGCTAATATGCCTGATGTATCAATGAAAATTTTACCGCCTCAAATACCGGAGCAACCGCCGCAAGGAAGTGGCGCAAAAAGATTCGTGCTTATCGGAGTTGTGCTTGCGCTCTTGGCCGGCGCCGTATGGGGTGTCCGCAATATCCAGAAGGAATTTCTGGAAGAAGTGCTTGTGGAAGCTCCTATAGGATCCGGAGCTGCGATACCGGAAACCCCCGCCGATAAGTTTCCGTTGCAAGCCGCACCTGACTTTACTTTGCAGGACCAGCGCGGGAACGTGGTGCGTTTGCGCGACCTGCGGGGAAAAAGCGTCGTTCTTCTCTTCTTTGCCGGCTGGAACGAAAATTCTTTAGATGGACTGCGCATACTCAACGGCGTATTCCGGAAGCTTCACGATGCGGGAATCGTTGTTTTTGCGGTAGATAATCTTGAACCTGCCGACACCGCCCGTATCATAGCCAGCCGCATGGAGCTTGAAGTTCCGGTCCTCTCAGATTCCGATGGCATTGTCGGCGAGGCGTATCGCATCACAGTCCTTCCTTCCTTCTTTTTCATTAACACAGATGGTATACTGGAAGAACGGCGCATCGGGTTATATGGAGCGGATGACCTCCTTGCCAGGGCGCTTCAGTTGAAATAACATTACTGGAGAGTAAGATTAATTATTTAATCACTATGCTGTCCATCTTCTGGATAAACAATATTCACTTCGCAATAGAATTTTTTGGAGCGGTAATGTTCATTGTGGCGGCATGGCTTATTGCGGATGCCGGGAAGCTCACCCGAACTAAAAAATCTCTTGTCAAAGTGTTCGGTTTTGGCGCTGTTGCCGTATGGCAAGTTTTGCACGCGCTTGATATTTCGAATGAATTATTGCTTCTTGGCGGAATGACACTGTTGATACTGGGGCTGTTGTGTATCGCGTTGAGCGTTATTTTAGAGACGCCCCCTTTGCGCCCGAAAACATTTGAGCTGTTGTTTTTTATTCCCAGCGTTGCGGGTTTATTGTCCGGTGTCTATGTTGCGGGAGGGCTCTTGAGCCTTGCCATAGCCGTACTGGCATTCCGCAGGTATAAAGCCGAGCTCAATAAACCTCTCAAACCTTTTTGGTTTTGCTTTGCCTTCCTTGCGGCATCGTTTTTTCTTGGAAGCGTATCGGTAAAGAGCCTTTCGCCCGGCACATTGTGGTTTGCGGAACATGCGTTGCGCGCTCTTGCCTTTGGAATTCTTGCGGTATGGGTTTGGCAATACCTTCTTCCGCGTCTCAAAGAAGAACTTCTGCTCATTTTTGTAGCGATGTCTCTTGCCGTTTCGCTTGTGGTCACGTTCACCTTCTCCGCACTGCTGCTGGCCCGTATGCGGGCGGATGCGTCGCAAAGCATCCAGGCAAACGCGCGGGTCTTTTCGTATACCCTTTCACGCATGAGTTCGGAACTCCGCGCAAAAAGTATTAATGGAGCCGGGGATGAAAAATTAAGCAGAGCCCTTGCCACAAAGGATTTTGCCGCCATGGAAGATCAGGCAAAGATGCTTCAGGAAAGGCTTATGGTGGATTTTCTGACCCTGACGAACGAAACCGGAGAGGTTCTGGTACGCGCGAACTTGCGTACCGCGCGGGGAGAAACGATCCTTGGCGATTCCGCAGGAGTAATGGCACTTTCCGGAATTTCCGCTGGAGACATCGGCACAACCTTACCGGAAGGACTTTCGGTGCGCGGAGCTTCTCCGGTTAAGGATACTAGCGGAAAGATACTCGGCATTATAGAGGTCGGGGAATCGCTTGATAATGTTTTTTTGGATGCCTTCAAGAAGGTCACAGGCCTGGACGCAACCGTGTTTCAGAATGATACGCTGTACGCCTCCACCGTTCTTGATATTGACGGCTTAACGCGTCCCACTGGCGTAAAGCTTACCGATGCGGCAGTCCGTCAAAGCGTGCTTGAAAACGGGCAGGCGTATTCGGGAGGCGCTTTCTTTCTGGGAAGGCCGCATCTTGCAAGCTATATTCCTTTGAAAGATTCCAAAGGTACGACGCTCGGCATTATCGCTACTTCCCGCCCCGAGGTTGAAATATCAAAAGCGGCCATTGCCACGAACCGTCTGACGCTTTTTACGACATTGCTTATTGTGCTGGCCCTTCTGATCCCGGCATACTTCATTGTGCGCAAGATAAGCGACGAACAATAGGAGAGATCTCCGCGGAGATAAAAAAATCGCCACACAGGCGATTTTTGAAATATCTGCTCCAGAGGATATTCTACGAGAGGTGTTTCCAGATTGTCGCCACGAGCGTTTTAAGATCAACCTCAGATTTTACCAGGTATTCCTTAACCCCGGCATCCTTGAATTTTTGAATATCCGCCGGTTTATCTCCCAGAGAAGTTAGCGTGATAATAGGGATGTTCTTTGTCTTGGGATTCTCTTTTATTTTTTTTAGCGCTTCCCATCCATTCATTTTCGGCATAAGAACATCCAAAAGCACGAGATCCGGCGTTTCCTTCTCGAGCGCTTTTAATCCCTCTTCGCCATTTGCGGCAAGCGTAATGGCAAAGCCTTCTTTCGTAAGCTTCCGTTCATACATGCGTACAATGAGCGGGTCGTCGTCTACAATGAGTATTTTCTTTTGAGGAGAGCTTGAGGCCATAGTATACACAGTATAGTCTCTGAGCAAACTAAGAACAATGCCACTTATTCACAGGACAATATGAAGAAAGTCTTCTTCTTGATCGGCGGGGCAATACTTGTGTTCTTTGCAGCCAGCGACGGTCTGGAATATTATCGCGCCTATCGGAGCCAGGATGCCACGCCCGCGCCGACCCCGACCCCTTTGCCAAGTACTGTATCCGCCACGGGAACCCCGGAGCCTATCGGTAACGGCAACATCTCCGTATCTGCTCCCGGGAAATATACAAACATAACTCTCCCTTTCACCGTTTCGGGAAGTGCTCGCGTTTTTGAGAATACTGTGACCATCGTCTTAAAAGATACCGATGGAAACGAGTTATATCACGACTTTACCACTGCGCAACCCCGACGCTCCGATTTTTCTGAAATCAAAGAAGTCGGGGTACCGACTGAAACGTCGGGAAGTCCAGATACGGGACAACTTGGGCCATTTACTAAAACAATTACCTATCTGCAGAAACCTCCTGCATCGTCCGATCTGACGCTTGAAGTGTTTTGGAATTCTCCGAAGGATGGGGAACCCCTTGATATCGTATCCATTCCTTTAGTTTTTAATGGGTCGGGAGCCCGCTCGACGAAAGTGTTTTTCAGTAATCACGGCACGGACCCTTCTGCCGCCTGCTCCACGGTCTATCCGGTTTTGCGTCTCACCGCAACTATGCAGGCACCGGTGACAAGCGCTATAGAACAGCTTCTGAAAGGTCCAACACCGGAAGAACTCCGGGAGGGGTACACTACGGCAATTCCGAGTAACATTGAAATGCCCCGCATTGCCGTCTCCCAGGGTACTGCCACGGTAGATTTCAAAGAAGATATATTTGCGTATAACCAAGAACCATGCATTCTTAAAACTATTTACGCGCAGATAGAAAGAACGCTCTATCAGTTTCCAAATATCAGCGGTGCTGTCATATCGGTTGAAGGACGTAAAAAGATTTTTCCATAGCAGTATCGCTATCGTCACCGCACCGCAGTATAGGCATGAATGTGTAAAAACAACGCAATTGTACCTTGAAAACATTTAAAGGGGGGTGTATGAATACCTACACCATGGATCGTAATATTGCTTTTGAGCTCGGAAGAATATGCGAACGGGCCGCGCTAGCCTGCGCTCCATATGTGGGCCGTGGAGATAGGCACACAGCGGATGGAGCGGCAACCGACGCCATGCGCAAGGCCTTCGATGATCTTTATATCCGCGGTACCATTGTCATTGGAGAGGGTGAAAGAGATGAAGCGCCAATGCTCTATATCGGGGAAAAGGTTGGTGGGAAAGGGGAAGCAGCGGAAGGGCCGGAACTTGAGATCGCTGTCGATCCGCTCGAAGGCACCAACCTTTGCGCTAACGGCTGGCCGGGCGCTATTACCGTTATTGCCGCAGCCGTAAAGGGGGAGGGCAAGCTTTTACACGCGCCGGACGTTTATATGGAGAAGATTGCGGTAGGTGAGGCTTGCCGGGGAGCGACCGATCTGCAATTATCGCCGACCGAGAATCTCAATCGTATTGCGGTGCGGCTGGAAAAGCCTGTGAAAGAATTGACTATCATGATCCTAGACCGACCAAGACATGAAAAGCTTATTGAGGAAGTCCGCAAGGCCGGCGCGCGCATCAAACTCATAACGGATGGCGACGTTGCCGGAGCGCTTGCATGTGCTAAACGCGAATCGGGCATCGATTGTCTTATGGGAATTGGTGCAGCTCCGGAAGGGGTTCTAGCCGCCGCGGGACTTCGCGCCTTGCGTGGAGAGATCCAGGGAAGACTGATTTTTAAAGATGATGCGGAAAAAGAACGCGCCAAGTCCATGGGGGTTACCGACCCCGATCATATCTACACCACCGAGGAACTTGCCCAAGGGAACGTAATGTTCGCTGCAACGGGCGTTACCACGGGAGATTTTCTGAAGGGCGTGCGCTACACGAAACATGGAGCTTGGACAAATACCGTAGTGATGCGCTCACGGACGCATACCATCAGATGGCAGGAAGTGGAGCATCATTTCGATAACGAGCCGTATAAATCTTAGAAAGAAGAATTTTACTATGGATATTCAGACACTAACAAAAGTCGCAAATGTGATGGTTTCTCCCGGAAAAGGGATCTTGGCAATCGATGAGAGCCATCCCACATGCAAAAAGCGTTTCGAAAAACTTGGCGTGGAGTTCACGGAAGAAAATCGCCGTGCGTATCGGGAGCTTCTTATTACCGCGCCCGGAACGGAACAGTATCTTTCCGGCATGATCTTATTCGACGAGACCATCCGGCAAAAAACCTCTGATGGTACTCCGTTTTCAGAGGTATTGAAACGAAAAGGCATCATTCCTGGCATTAAGGTAGATGCAGGCACAAAAGAACTTGAATTATATCCGGGAGAAAAAATAACCGAGGGGCTCGATGGACTTGCCGAGCGTCTGAAGGAATATATCGCGCTTGGAGCTAAATTCGCAAAATGGCGCGCGGTCATCACCGTAGGACCCAAAATCCCCACATCCGCATGCATCAAGGCAAACGCACAGGCACTTGCACAATATGCGGCTATCTGTCAGGAACTGAATGTCGTACCAATAGTAGAGCCTGAAATTTTGATAGACGGGGACCATACTATTGAACGATGTTATGAGGTATGTGCGGCCACGTGGGATATGATCTTTGCGGAACTTGCAGAGCAGGGGATTGCTCTAGCCGGAATGATCTTGAAAACCAGCATGGTGCTATCCGGCAAAGATAATCCCGCGCAGGCAAGTACGGAGGAGATCGCGCGCCTTACTGTAAAGTGCCTGAAGGAACATGTGCCGCACAGTCTTGCCGGCGTCGTATTCCTTTCCGGAGGGCAAGATGATGAGGATGCCACGATACGCCTGAACGCCATGCATAGGCTCGGCGAAATGTTGCCATGGCCGCTTTCGTTCTCCTATGGCCGCGGAATACAAAATCCTGCCCTTAAGATATGGGCAACGGATAAAACAAAGATCAAGGAAGCGCAAGTGGCACTGCTTGAACGCGCACGGGCAAATGCGCTGGCATCCAGGGGCAAATACAAATTATAGCGTAATAAACCCGAATAAAACCAAACTGGACAAAGCTGTGTTCTTATCCCAACGACATTCTTTCCGCGTCTCTACAGAAGTAGAGCTCCCGGAGTACTCTATTGGCAATTTCGTGCTTTTTTAAGCGAGAATATTATTCTCGCTTTTTCTTTTCTACATACTATTCTATAGATATGTCAAAAACTCAAATCATCATAACCGGAGACGTACAGGGTGTCGGATTCCGTTATTCTGCCCAAGAAAAAGCAAACGAACTTGGTCTTATCTTGCATGAAACAGAAAACCGGCCGGACGGGAGCGTCGTGCTGGTTGTCGGCGGACAGGACGAGACCACCTTGCCCCTCGTGAGTACACTCGGGACTGCACCCGCCTCTACGAAACATCAAAAGAGAGGGGCGGGCTTGCAAAAATTCATCGCATGGGCTAAGATAGGCCCCGTAGGAGCAAGAGTGAAAAATATTAACGTCCAGAAAATATGAAAGTAATCCTTATTAAAGACGTCTTATCTCTGGGAAAGAAATACGATTTAAAAACTGTCGCGGACGGCTACGCGAGGAATTTTTTGTTGCCAAGAGGTCTTGCGGTCTTTTCAACCCCAGTCCTTATGAAAGATGCCGAACGAAAAAAAGCCGCTATAATAACTTCCCAAGAAACTGATCTGAAGACGACTCAAGAACTTGCACGGCAGCTCGACGGATACGCGCTTGAAATACATGCCAAGGCCGCGGAAGAAGGAACTTTGTATGCAACCGTTGGCATTGAAGAATTGAAATCTGCGTTCGCAAAAAAGAAGATTGACATTGGAAATGCCAGACTGGGATCCGGAGAGCTTCTGAAAGAACTGGGGAAACATTCGGTCATTCTTAATCTCCCCCATGCCATTGAGGTAAAAATAAATGTTGTGGTGGTGAAAGAAGCAAGCGGTGCCTCAAAAAACACCAAAAAGCGGACGCTGAAAGGAAAACAAAAACCGGCCTCCTGAAGGCCGGCCTGAAAAGAATACACGTCGGTCAAAAATCATTTGACATGCACAACGCTGACCAATTTTTTATGCCCATCGAAACGGGTGCGTTTTTTTGTCTGGAACGACACAATGCCATCCTGCATGGCGTAAATAGTATCGTCGTGGCCGCGCTTCGTATTTTTACCCGAAAGGAATTTACCTCCGCGTTGGCGTACAATGATGTTTCCTGCCTTTGCCTTCTGTCCGGCAAAAAGCTTCACGCCAAGGCGCTTGGATTGTGATTCGCGGCCCAACCTGGTTGAGCCTGATGCTTTAGTATGTGCCATATTTTATAATAAATCCGATTATAGACTTTTGACATTTGGATTTACGAGGATATACTATATCCTCGCCTCTATGTTGTCAATAGCCGTGCTAAAAGAGTGGTGGGATAAGAATGCGAACGATGCTATTCTCGGAATTGGCGCATTTTTGCTCGTACTTATGGCATTTTTAGCGGGGCGCTTAAGCTCCGTCTCAGAGACGACAGATCCCGTCATTATTGAGGTGCCCGACACGGTTCTGCAAAAACAGGCCGAACTACAGAAAATAAATTTGGTTGACTTAGCTCTTCCGGAGGCTGACTCAAAAATCGACAATTCAAAAAGAGGCATTCCCGAAGCCGAGAGGCGAGGGGAGTACGTGGCTTCAAAAAACGGCGCATATTACTATACCGCTAATATGTCTGGGGCACTGCGGATTAAAGTTGAAAACAGAATTTGGTTCAATACGCAGGAAGAGGCAAAGGCCAGAGGATTAAAGCCTGCGAAAGGACTAAAGTAGGGGGAGGAACCTTGAAAACAAAAAAGTTCGTTTTCTATCTGATAGGACCAATCGAATTCCTTGATGATCCAGACCGCGGATGGCGGGAAGATTTCGTCAGTCTTTTTCACAAGCGCTTTCCCGGCATCCATGCCGAGTTCATCAACCCAGTAAAAGCTTCCTATCTGGTTGGGAAGACTGTTCTCGACAATGCCCGATACGCCGCCGAGTTGAAAGCAGCCAGAAATTGGACGGAACTCAAAGATTTCATGGATAAAATTTGGAGACAGGATGCCCTTTCCGTTGATCGTTCAGGAATTATCGTCATGTGGGCAAGAACGGAGAAAGAATTAAAGGAAGCCTCTGCATCCGTAGGATCGATACGTGAAATGCTCCGGCTTGTCGAGAGGGAGGGGAGGGTTTACCTTATCTGCGACACGACCCTGAATATGACCATTGCAAGCACGCATTTCTTGCACATCGTTCTCTCGTCCGGCTGCATCTTTGACTCGATAGAAAAATTTTTCGAGCATTTTGAGCAAGCGTACGGGCCGGTGTGCACGGAGTGAACAGAAAACCAAAAAAGACCCTAATGGTCTTTTTTTTAATGAATCTCAAGCGAGTTCGCTGGTTGGGTAATTAGTCATATTTAAGCGAGCGTCTTACCATTCGGTACACTCCCTTCCCGCCACATCCTTCACTTCCGCGCACGCGTATATATGCCCGCTTTCCTCACGAGGCGGCAAGTCAAATTGAACCGCTCCAAGTTCGGAAGTAAATTTTATTCCAAGAACACTGCCGTCTCTTTTATATGCCGTGACCTGCCAATTCGGTACGGCTTCTCCGGCGGCATTTCGCAAGCGAACGCTATATCCTTCGATATCAAATGCAAAAGAGGACAAAGAGAGAATGGGTTTTGAGTCAATGACATTAACCGTGAATAAGGCTGTTTTGGATCCAAGTTGAAGAACGACCTTGAAATCGCCAAGAATGTCCGGCGCCTGAATTTCCAAAAACGCGTTTCCGCTCTCATCAGTTGATGCTGTCAGAGCTTTGCCATTAACCAGAAATGTTAAAGTTTTGTTTTTTATGGTCCGTTCGTCAGCATCGCGCACGAATACACTAAAATGGATAATTGCGCCGGTTTTAATGTACGAAGGGTTGTTGCCAATAAGCAACGTGCTGACCGAAAAATCGGGCGAAGCCGTGGGTGGCGGTAGTGTTGGCATGGGCTGAGGAGTGGATTGCGGAGCAGGGGATGTTGTGCTCACCGTGGTAGCCTTTGGCAGGGGCTTGGGCGTTGGAATTGGATTTGGAGATGGCAACGGCTTTGAAGACGGTTTGGGTGATGATGCGCTTGCCGTAGCCGAAAAAGGCTTCTGAAAGGGATTCTTATTCCCTGCTATAAACTTTTCTCCCGCACCGTCAATAAGAGTTTTTGTGGCAGTTGGCGTGCCTGCCTGTGTTTCCGGAGGCCTATTTGTAAGTACAATGCGCGGGGGTAGAACCGTTTGGGAAGGTAATGCGCGGACATTGGTAATTTCCACATCTTTTGCAATGACATGACGTGCGGCGGATTTCACGGAAGAAAAAGCCGCCTGACCTGAAAACAGAACAGCGGCAAGGCTTAGATTGGCAAGAAAAATCTTGAGGTGGGTGATGGGCTCCATAGACTTACCCTCGCATAAAAAACCTCCTTTGGCAATCCGATGCTCTAACACGAACGGGGGATGGCTTCACGTCATTCTTTGAAATATATGATACGTCGCACAAGATACCTTTTACGTCGTGATATACTTACCGCCCTGATAAGGCATTTCCAAAATCAAAACTCACGATACAGATCGTGAGTCTTTTCATTTTATCTTTTGCAAGATTTTACGAACCCACCACTTCAAGAATCTTATTCAGCGCACCGGCAATGAGCGTAAAGACGTTGGCAAAAAGACGTAAAGAGAGTTTTGCCGTCTCAATCAGAAGGTTTTTTATGGTCTCGTCGCCGAAGAAGGATTTCAGCGCGTTCCAGACCTTTCCCAAAACTTCTTTCCATCCTTGTTTTTCGGCTGTTTTCTGAACCGTGCTTGTCAACTCCCCTCCTTGCGCAACCAGCTTCTGACTATCATTGAATACCCCTTTAATGCGGTCTAGAATGCCGATCGGCGCCTCCACCGTGTTCCCGCCACCGCTTATTCCTCCTTGAGCAAAACTCATCTTTGGCGCTATGGCATTAAGCGTTGAAATTATGAGGAAAATTGCGATTATAAGGACGGTCTTCTTCATGGATCTTATTATACCACAAAACAAGAAAATGCGGGTACTTACGGAAGATAGTTCCTTGGATTTATCGATCCTCCCAACGGCAAGAGACCGAACCAGCGTTGTTCGGTAATGAACGTATTTGAAGCGTATGCCGTGAAATGGAGATGCGGCCCCGTGGCATAGCCCGTAGCGCCCATATAGCCGATTACCTGGCCTTTTTTGATGGTAGTCCCCTGTTTTGCCACTTGCGACGACAAATGCGCATAGAGCGTAGTGAGATTGTTTCCGTGGTCTACTGCGATCCACTTGCCGTAAGCGTACGGTGAATTGTTCCCTAAGGCCTTTATAACGCCTTCCCGAGCGGCACGGATGGGTGTTCCGGTTTGTCCCGCAACGTCAATGCCGTTGTGAAATTCGTATGCATCGTTCTGGAACCCTGTATCATCGGTATCCCCGTATTCCTGCGATACAATGCCTCTCACGGGCCATTCAAGCACGCCTGGACGGAATGCGGGAAGGCTTGCCGGATCAATAGTGTGGCGGAGCTTATCTTCAAGTTCTTTGATATCCTTGAGGATCTCTTGACGCTTTTTTTCCGCTTCCGAGAGAAACTCTTTGAATTTCTTTTCTTCATTTTTCGTTACGGTAAGAATTGTTGACTTTTGCTTCTGCTGTGAGTTTTTTGCCGTTTGCTCGGCCAGGAGGCGCCCTCGCAGTTCTTGAAGCTCGTCTTTCTTTCCCGAGAGAGTCGATTCTTCATTTTCAAGCTCAATCTTATTTTGTTTTAGCGCCTTTGTCTCATTCAGCAGTTTATCTTGTAGGCTCTCCGCGTAGGCAAGTTGGCTCAAAAAGATGGACAGTGAGGCGTCCTGCAAAATGACGGAAAGCAAGGTTTTGTGCTCATCGGCTCGTTCCCGCATCGTGCGAAGTAGCACGCTCATACGGGTTCTTTGCGTTTCAATATTTCCTTGGGTTTGCGTAATTTGAGATTGCAGAGACTGGATTGTAAGCTCGGTTTTATGGATCTCCGCCGTAGTAATGCGTTGCTGAACGGAAAGTCGCTCGACCTCTGCCACAAGTCTTGCAATCTCATTTTTCAGTGTACGCTGGGCCTTCTGCTTCTCTGCTATCGTTCCCTCGAATTGTTTTTTATTGACCTCGAGTTGGCGGATCTCTTCTTCTTTACGCTGAATTTCTGCTTTGATGTCATCTAAAAGCGTTGCGTGCGCCTGCGGGACGCCTGTGAACCGGCCATAGAGAACAAAAAGACAGGCTAGCGCCATGACAACGCGCTTTATGAGGTATTCTCGAGGTTTTTTTGCGCCAATAGAGCATGCCATACTCTTATTTTATCCTAAAAACCTGTTCCAATGAAGGGATACATTGAAGCAAGGAGTTTTTTAGGAAAAGAAAAAAAACCGGAGACAATGAGTTATCCGGTTAATAAATCTCCCGCTATTCTAAAATTTTATCGGTAAGACAGACAGTTACTTCGACGAGTTTTCCCAATTGCAATTTCTGCCTTAGAAATTTTTCCATGGCATTGCGGATTCGGGAATAATCTTT
This sequence comes from bacterium, assembly GCA_030649025.1. NCBI lineage: Bacteria > bacterium. Next base: position 39,036 of record JAUSGO010000003.1, read on the forward strand.
CCGCTTCACAAGAGCAGGATTCTGTGAATCAAGGACTTTCGCATGATCGGGGCGTTTCCAGTATAACCCCGTCACATCAATGCGGATGCAGGACAGCTCGTTCCCCGAAGAAGGAATGAGTTCGTGATCCCAGATCCAGACGCCGAAGCGATATGGAGATACTTGATCAAATTTTTTAAATGCAACTTCGACCTCTCTCCAGATTGCATTCTTGAGTTTACTTCTCTTCTCGTTTGCTATCCGAACCGCTTCATTGTGTTGAGCCACATATTCGCGAAGTTTCACCGCCTTGTCCTCCTTGTTTGTTTATAAAGGTGCTACATGATTGTATAGCATGCCCGGAAAATAACAATAAAAAACAGTAGCCCCTGTAAGAGAGCTACTTGTTTTTATGATTGTTTGACAGGGTTATTTCAACTCAACCGTAGCACCTGCCTCTTCAAGCTTCTTCTTGAGCTCCTCGGCCGCAGCCTTGTCCAAGCCCTCCTTCACATTCTTGGGGGCGCCATCCACCAGGTCTTTAGATTCCTTAAGGCCCAACCCCGTGGCTTCGCGTACCACTTTGATAACGGCGATCTTAGTTCCTCCGCCCGATGTTAGTACCACATTAAAGCTGGTCTTTTCTTGGGCCTCCTCCCCTGCTCCGGCGCCACCCTGTGGTATGGCGGCCATTTGCATCATGGGGGCGGCTGCGGAAACACCGAACTTTTTCTCCAGCACCTTCACCAGTTCCGAAAGATCCATAACGCTCATCTTTGACACCTCGTCAACAAGTTTCTGAAACTTTGCCGGAACTTCAATGTTTTCATCTTCAGACATATGCCAATGTTGTCTAAAAATACGAGCGAGACTCAATGTCGAGCGAAGGTTTTTAGCTACAACACTGAGCACCCAGCACTTATTTTAAACACGAAAGTATTTATAAGAATTGGTAAAACGATACAAAAGAAACCTTAATCAACACGCAACACTCTTTTAAAATAAGTGCTGGGTAAAGTCTTTTGTCTGAATTTCGTTCGCAATAACATGCTCCAAAATTCAGACAAAAGACTTTACTTAGTGGCTAATGAATTAATAATATTTGTGAAACCCGTGAGCGGACCGTTAAGCACCCGTACAAAACCCGAGACCGGAGCAATGAGCGTTCCTACAAGGCGGGAGAGCAGTTCTTCCCTTGACGGAAGTTTAGCCAGCTCCATAACTTCCGCTCGTGACATATTCTGGCCATCAAAAATCCCTGCGACAATTTTCAGCTCCGGGAATTCCTTCGTTGACTGCGTGAAGAGTTTTGCGAACGCGCTGTCTTGCGTTGGATGCGCGGCAATCGCAAGCGTGTCTTTATAGTTTTCAAGTCCCTCCTGACTCAAGCCCGCATTTTTCAGCGCGATGCGCGCAAGAGTCTTCTTTATTATACGAAAATCCCCTCCTTCCTTCTTGACTTTGCGTCTAAATACCTGGCTTTTTTTGACGCTGATGCCCTTGAAATCTGCAAAAATAACCATGCGAGCTCCCTTAAGTGCCGTAGCTGCCGAACTAATAATATTTTCTTTTTCGGAATGCAATAAAGGCATAAATCAAAAGATAATAAAAAAATCCGCGTTCCCCGCAGACCAAGCCAAACTCCCTAAAAGAAGTTTATTTTCCTTGACTGGACTTATGGCCGTTTTCTCTCGGCAGCCAGTTGTCTGCGGATAACAGTATCAGTATACGTATAAGTAAAATACCGTCAATATTGACATTTTAGTCTAGCTATTATATTAACTATTTTAGAAATTTAGCTTTCGCGATATTATGCTCCTCAAGTGTCTTTGAAAATACCGTTTCTCCCGTAGGTTTTGAAAGATAATACAGATATTCCGATTCCGTGGGATATATCGCAGCCGTAAGCGCCTTAAGACCCGCGTTTGCGATGGGCGCGGGTGGTAAACCGCGGTTAAGATACGTGTTATACGGAGATGCTATTTTAAGATCTTCAAGCAGAACTTCTCCGTTTTTTTTATTTGTCAGATACACGATAGTCGCATCAACCTGCAATGGAATGCCTAGCGTCATCCGCTTCCAGAGAATTCCGGACACCATTTTCATATCGTCCATATTACGGACCTCCTTTTCAATGAGAGAGGCCATGGTCACTATCGCATCCCCCACACATACGCTATCTTCAAGCAGCCGGCCCCGGTCCCTGCAGTCTCTTGCAAGGTCGTTATAAAGTCTCAAACGCCCAAGAAGCAACTCGGCATCCTTGCGCATCTGGGCAGTGAATTTTACTTTGAAATTCACAAGCATCACATCGCGTATTGTTGTTGCACTTACGTCTTTATTAAATCGATATGTATCAGGAAATAAGTATCCTTCCCAATCCCCCGAGACAAGACGAAATACTCCCAGCCGGAGAAGTTCATTTTTTACAAGAAGCGCATCCATATCGCGAACCGAGAACCCCTCCGGAAATGTTATGGCTATTTCATCAGGCACCACTTTGCCCTCCACAAACGCCGCCAGTATTTCCGGAATATTCATGTCGCGACGCAACGCATACTCCCCTGCCTGAAGCTTTTGCCACTCTTTTTTGTAATAGGCGTAATACACGAAAAACTCTTTTCTTCGGATAAGGCTTGCCTTTACGAGATTTGAGGCAATTTTTTCAAGACTTTCCCCTTTTGTAATGATAAAAGGTGTCTGATGTACGTCTTTGAGGCTTAAGGGCGTCAGTACAGCCCATACGCCGTATCCCGCTCCACCAATCGCAAAGAGCCCCAAAAACCCGAGCACCACCAAGATCCACACAAGCCACCGCCGATTTTTCTCCGGAGAAACTTGAGGACTTGATGGCATCGGAGAAGTATAATTGTAGCCGTTGAGAAGATTCATAGTTCTAGCATAGCATGTATAGAGCTCTCAGAGGAACGGGTCTTAGTTGATAGAGGTGAAAATACTATAAAATAAAAACCGGCTCAAATTATTAAGAGCCGGATTTTTCTTTTCCGGAATCCTTTCCGGGGCCTGCGTCTGGCGTTGGGTCACCCGCCACAACTAAGCCGTTTCCGTTGGAAACGACAGCGTTCGGGTCCAGCACTTCTTTGCTTTTTCGGCCATAGCGTTTGCCACCGAAGAGAAACGCACCGTCTACAATGTGAATCGGCTGTAGGTAAAAACGGTCGGTAGTCTTCTTCTTGTGGATGACCACGAACCCATGCTGCCAGTTCGGGTCTTGCATATACTTCGGATTGAGATCACACAGGCACCCCGTCTCAACCGCCACATACATTTTGCCGTCAAGCCGCGTCTGATAGTGTGCTCCGACGCGATGCACATGAGGCTGAATAAGCGACTTGTGCTTCTTCTGAAGGAGTGCGCGGGCAGAATGGGCCGACTTTTGCCGCACGAGGTAGAAATGCCCCACAAGCAATCCGCCGTATGTGGTGTAGCTTTCGATGAGCTTGCTATAGACAATCTCGATGCCAAGTTCCTTGACCTTCGAGAGGCTCGCAAGCGACAAGACGTCCTCACCTTCTCCCGGACGGCGCACGCCGGCAAGCTGTGCGGCATTTTCTTCCACATAGCGCTGCAGACGGTATTCGTGGTTCCCGAATATCCACACAATCCGAGCATTTGGCGCGATCTTTCGCAGGCGCTTGAATAGATTGTAGATCTTCTCAAGTTCCCGCTCCAGCCGCGTCTTGAAGCGTTTGCCGTCTCCATCGTCAATGACCAAGGCTTTGGGATTTTTTGCCTCTTCTTCGGTTAACTCATCGTGCGCGCTTTTCGCGAATCTCGAGATATCGGCAAAATCATTCGCGTCTCCGTTTACGAAGATCACCGCCGGCTGTAACTCGGCGATAAGCTCGAATGAGGCACTCAAGGCATTTTCGTCCTCATACGGAATATGGATGTCGCTGATAGCGACTGCGATTTCCCATGCACTGACTTTTGAGGGATCAGATGCGTATTCCTTCGTTCCCCAGAAAAATCCATAGTCGGCAATGGGCACTTGGTACACTTGGAACCGCTGACGTCCCCTTTGGTGGTACACCACCGAGTATCCAAGTTGCCAATTCTTGCCGATGGGCCTTCTGCAAAGCGAGAAGTTCTCGTAGGCAGACAGATACTTCGGACCCTGAATGGTACGGCAAGCCCAGCCGCCGCGATTCGTATGCCCTTGGATGAGCGATACGCCTTCGTCATCCAAAAGTGTATGAGCCACATATCCTGAAGGGCTTGAGAGCCCCCCGCGAAACCAGTGCCCGATTTCCAATAGCCCATACCGATAGGTATTGTTGCGCGTGCCGTTGTACCGCTGTTCAATCCGTTCTGCTTTGCAAAACTTCGCCATCTCTTCAAGCAGTTCCGGATAGTATTTGGTCAGGTAGGCGACGAGATAATGCTCGTCACAGCCGTAAATCCAAATAAACTCGGCGTTCGGCAAGGCTTCGCGAAACATGCGGAAGATCCCGAAAAGCTGTTCCATTTCCTTGCGCAGAGCACGCTCCATCATCTCTCTCTTGACAGCCCTGACGAGCTGAGACTCGCTCATGCTTTTCACAAGTCTTTTCGGCTCGCCGGTTTCTTCGGCAACGCCAAATTTTTCGTTCAGCTCTTCTTGCGCAGCCTGCTCTTCCTCGCGTACACGTGCTTCGATTTCTTTACCAATCGTTTTTCGTTCGCGCTCGCTGAAAACACGCAATGGATCGCGAGAAATGTGCGAGCGGTGGAAATAATCCCAGATGTCTCCATTGAAAAAAACCCGATCCACTCCAAGATCCTTGGCGTGCATAATGACTAGCGCGAGCGCCTTCTCGTCCTGGTGCGGTACGCGGATATTGCTCACCACGATGCCCTTTTCGATGTTTGGCTTTGAGACCGCCGGTTTCTCGATTGGAGGCGTGTCCTTTTCCGCGATGGCCGCTTTTTGAGTATCGGCGGCCGTGCCATGCGCCGCATTCGGCGAAGCTGTACTAGTCTGCGCCGCGGTAGAATGTTCTTGCGCAGTTACGTGAGAAGGCCCACTTACCTTTGGCTCGGTCACAATGGGTAATGGATCTTGCTTTTGCGCATCGGCGGAATCAACGATAGCCGGCTTCAACGTTTCTGGCTTTAAGGCCACGGAGGACTTTACCGAACGTCGTGACAGCTTTCGCATAGATGATGCGCGCACCTTTTTTCTTGACTTCCTGGCGTTCTTCTTTTTCTTGCCTGCCTTCTTATGCTTGGGCATGTAGTCACCTCTGTATATTCAGATTTCAAGTTACTTGAAACTTCACCCGCACTCTAACATGCAAGAATTTGATGTCAACCCCCACACTAATTGTCTGCATGTGGATATCCCCTTAGGTTATCGCGCTGGCTTACTTTATTGGTGAATATTTCACTTTTCAATCATATTATTTACGACGCCTTGCGTCGTTACCAGACAATTAGTGTAGGGGTCAATGGTGGATAATCGGAAAAACCTCTCCAAACACATTTTTACAATAAAATCAAGAAAACGGGCCTCTCTCCAGCGTCGCCCCGCACTAATTTCGTCGGATAGACCATTATATTCAAAAACATTTCCACGGTAACGCCTGGCGGCTCATGACTGTGCTTTCCGAAGATTATTGCAGAAAATTAGTGCGGGGTTTCGTTTTGTAACCCCGCCTTGGCGGGGACAAAACATTAAAAAAAGCGACACATTCGTGTCGCTGTCAAGTTAAATTTTCGGTTACGGGGTTTTGGTTGTTCCCGTTTTCCCCTCTTCTTGAGGATTATCGGGCTTTTGCTCCGGTTCCGTAGGTTTTGGGGTCCGCTTGAGCGTCGGACGTCCGGGTGTTTCGGGCTCCTGGCCATCTCCTTCGCCGGGCCGTTTTAATTTCGGTCCATCTTTGTTTTCCGCTTCTCGTACCTTGGCGATACCGAGTCGTTCTTCTCGGATCGCTTTTTGGATTTCAACAAATTCGCTTGTATCGGTGACGTAGTTGGCCTTTGGCGGCAGATACCGCGCTTCCTGCTCCACGCGCTCCATGCGGTCATTAAGCGAAGGATGCGTACGCCAAAATGACGTGCCGCCAAGTTTCTGATCTTTCAATAACCGGTCGAATGAGCCCGTAAGCAACCGCGGATCGTAACCGGCATTCCACAGATACTGCCCACCCAGAAGATCGGCCTCGGACTCCGATGCTCTGGTTATGCCGAGGGCTTCGATATTCATGAGCATGCCGATACCATTGTAACCAAGATACCCGATGCCGCCGAAAATGATACCGGCCATGGCGGCATACTGCTGCCATTGCATTTTCGAGATCATTTTCGCGGAATGCCTGGCGTTTACATGCGCGATCTCGTGGGCCACTACGGCGGCAACCTCGCCTTCGGATTTCATCGCCAGAATGAGCGTATCATGAATGAATATCTGCCCACCCGGTAAAGCAAAGGCGTTGATTTCGCGTTCCTTTGATGGGTCGGCGAGCGTATAGCAGGTGATAGGAGACCATGCGTCGGAATTGCGCGCAATGTTTTGGCAAAGCCGGTTTACGTATTCGGTAACGCGCGTGTCCTTATGGACCTTAGCTGTTCTTAAAATATCCTGCGCGATCTGTTGTCCGAGCTGTATTTCGCTCTCTTTAGAGATCATCCCCGGCAGAATTTTGTACGGCCGCACTTTGTCGGTCTTGCGCTTCTTCAGATCGCCAATATCTTCCACATTGCCGAGCTTTCGCTCGTCTTGTTTGCCTGCAAGTATGGTTTCATTGATCTGGCGAAGACGCGCAGGCCAAGTCTTGAGGCTCTCGAGTTTCGAGAAGCGATGCGAGTTCTTCGCTTGCACCAGGTACCGTTCGAGCTTCGCGTTTCGTACCGCGCGTTTCAAGCCGCTTGCTTCATCAAGCTTTGCTTTTAGAGCATCGCGCTCTTTGGTGAATTCTGCGGAGTCTTGTCCGGAGTCTTGGGCTACCGCGATGGCTTCATCCAGGTCTTCAAGCCGCTCATCGGTTTTGGAAAAATCAAACGTAGTATCGCCATCGAGCTTGCGTTTTAATGCCTCGCTTTTTTCCTGTTTTTCTCCGATAAAATCCTTGAGCTTTTTGATCTCTTGGTCAAGATCGGCGGTGTCCCCTTTCTCATCTTTCAACTTATCTCGTTTTCGCTCCAGCCGCTCAACCTGTACCAGCGCCGAAAGAATGTCCTTGTTGATCTGTTTCCGCTCTCCCCTCACTACCCCCTGCTCCAATTCGAGTTTTCTGACCTTCTCGTCAAGCGGAGCAATGGCAGCGACATCCTGTTTTTTGAGCGTATCGCGGACCTTCTCGAAAACCGAATCGTCGATACGAAAATCTTCGTTGACGCTTGCGAAAAAGTCGCTATAGGAATTTTCAATGAGCGCAAGCGCCTGCTCGGCGCTCACCGGCTCACTTGAGGGGCGAGCAAAGCTTCCGGCCGGGAACAACAGCAAGGTAACCAGCACATATGACAAAAACTGGCGAAATGGTGTTGCTTTCATGGGTTTTCTCCTCTTCTTCTCTTGATGCGTAAAATTTCAACGTACTCTCTTGTTGTACTCTCGTTGACATTTTATGTCAACGAGAGTATGGTGTCCTTCTGGAGTCATGCTGTGAAGATGAGGCATCTGTTCCAGAAGACTCTCTTTGAAAGGAGAATATACATGCGATATACACGCCTTGTTGCATTCTTGACGCTCTTTGCGACAGTTGTGGCCCTGCCTGTCCTTGCAGAGGATAAGCCCGCTAACCGCTTTCAGATCGGCGCCTTCGGAGGCCTTGCGCAAGGAAACACCGACTACCCCGGCAAGCAGCTGACCCTCGGCGGAGGCATATACTACCACCCGTTCTACCGAAAAAATGCTGCGGCACAGCGCCTATCCTTTGGAGCCGAATTGAGCCGCATGGTGCTCAACTCCGAAAAGATCTCTCAAGCAGAGAGATTTCAGGATAAACTATGGCTCATAAGCCCGGGAATCCGCTATGATGCCCTGGATACAACACATTTCCGTGTCTCGCTCCATGCGGGAGGAACATTGGCCCGAAACACCCAAGTGTACCAGGTAAAGTATCAGCGCAGATGGGTTGATATCCGGGATTTCGGCTATTACTGTGACGTCTGCCAGAGCTCAATGCAACTTGTGGCAAACGGCGGAATATCTTTCGCGCTGGTTAAGCCTGTCAGAGATTACAACGATGATGTTCTATCGCGTTGGATCTTCCCCGTCAGGTACACCAGGTACTCGAATGGCCTCAAGACAATCACCTTCGGAATCGAATATTCTTTTAAGTAGCCGCAATTGCCAAGGAGGACAATATGTCCACAGCTGAATTTCATGGATTGTTTCTGATTTCCCTCGTAGGAGTACCGATTTTTGGGCTGGTTGTATGGGTAAGAAGCCGGTTCTTTGGTCACAAGATTTGGCCCTTTGACTAATATTCGGGACTAGCCGGAATTCAAAAAAAATATGGTCGCTCATCGCGGCCATTTTTCATTGCCCATATTCTATACTCCTTACTCAACTTCCTTTGCGGCGGCCCTATAGAGACAGAGCGGGCAATCTGGCGCGGATTTGGGAAACTTATCACCCATCAAACACGCATGCGCGTCGAGAAGTCCCTGTTCAACCCAGTCGGCCTTTCCTTTATAAGGAATAATTTCTACTTCAAATTCCAGCTTGCCGTCAAAGGCTTTGCGGTCCTTTTTACCGTTCGCGTATACAAAATAACCAGTATCGGACACGGAAAATCCATTCTGGCGCAAAAGCCATTGGTAAATTTCCATTTGACGCTTGTAGCCTTCCCGATACGGCGAATTCATGGAAATTTCGCCATCCGTGCTTGTGGCTTTATAATCCACCACATACAGTTCTTTTTTTGGGTTTACCCACACGTCATCAACCGCTCCGGTTACGATAAAATTCGTTGGTTTGTGATGATACTGTACGCCTACAAAATTCTCCCGCCAGGTGTTCATGTCGGGATGCTGGAATGGAACGGCATCCACGCCATACGTTTTCATGAGCGGATGCGCGGTTCCTTTCGCGCGATGCACGTCAAATTCCTTTTTGAGCAAGTGGTCCACCGCAGAATTAAGCGTGAAAGGATACCCCGGCGGCTGGTCTATTCCGCAACGCCTGTCCAGATAAAAACATCGCTTGCAATTGATGAAGTTCTCAAGCCTGGAACGGCTTAATTTGAATGGCTCTTTGGAGACGGGATTAAAAATGTTGCGTATCCGTTTTGCACTTTGTGCTTTTATCATCCTAGGAAGAATACCACGCCAATAAACAAAAAACCACATCACAAGATGTGTCTTAGCATCTTTAGGCTATTTCGTGGTGCTACAGATATTCGACCTTTCCCGTCTCAAGGAATTTTTCCACTTGCTCGTTATAATGCTGCGAAAAGTGCCGGTAGCCGTGGCCTTCTTTCAACTCCCAATCCTTATAGAGCTTCGGTTTCATCATCTCGGGATGCCAGTTCCGCACCATATCGGTAAGCGCCTCGTTGTTTTGATACTTGCCGCCCTCGCGGTAGGTGCCGCCCGAAACCCCTTCCGTCTCGAAAAACACAAGTTGCGCAACCCGCATACCCACCACCAAAGGAATGCGCTGTGAACGGCTGTTGTTGGTGATTTCCATGGTCCAGCGGTTGCAAAAACCGATATCTCCCATGCCCGCACACTTGCATACCTCAATATAACTGCGTCCCAGAGAGCTTCTTGCCTGCATTTTTGTGGTAATGCGGTTATCGTTCCCTCCGATAAATTCTATAGTGTGCGCCAAGACCGTCTCTCCCGGTTCAAGCACAATGATACGCTCGCGGTGATGTATGCCTTCAAGCAGCGCTCCTTTATTTTCCTGTACTGCCCAGTCTTCATGGGTCTGGGCTTCGTACCACGCCTTACCCCACACACGATCCACATCTTCTTTGTCATAGACGTTAAAAATCCGCGAAGCATTCACGTTGAGCGATTCTCGGAAATAAAAAGATCCAAGCCGCACGTCATATTGGCTTGTGCCGAGACTCCGCTTGCCAAACGGAAAAATAAAAATCCTCTCGGCTTTCAGATGCCGGAGAATGGCGTCGCCAGAGAGGCAGGAGCGTTCTTCTGTAGAGTGGATCATGCGGGCTACGGATTTTTATGCAGTAGTTCGTTGCTAATACGACGAAGCGTGGAGGCAGGGACGATAGATTGCTTACCGAACGCATCCCGGACGCTCATACCTGCCACGCGGCCCTCAAAATCAACAATAATCGCATCCGCAAGAGGAGCGTCTGATATGACAAAAAAGTCTCGAGTTACCGCGGACAGCATTGCGGTCTGAAATGAGGGTGCTGCGGTATTTTCAAATACGTTTGCCGAGAGCATGAAAAGGCGAGCGCCAAGCCTCGGACGATCGTCTTCAAAAGGAAGAATGGTTAGTTGCCGGTCGGAAACGCGAAGAAGAACAAAGTTCGTGGACGTGTCCGATGCCACAACGCTTGCCTGATGCCGCCCGTCTTCATCAAGCGCATATATTCCCAGAATTCCGACTTTTGCCAAAGAGGTTGCTGAGACACCAAGGGCCAATGACCCATCGGCATCATGTGCAAGAATAAAGCCATCGCTTGTTAGCGCAAGGCCGGTGATAGCCTCTTTTGGAGAGGCGGCCATAGTCCCCTTTTGCAATTTCCCATTCTTTCCGGCTTTTCGAACAATTTCAATTGAAATGGCGGCTTTTTTTACGCGCTCGGCCAAGTCCGGAATAGCCTCACTCTCCTCTACCCTCACTATTTCGGTTTTGTTCACAATGGTAGTGCGCTCGGACGTGCGGCGCAGGACCGGAAACCACACACCTACAGAGGTTTGAGCTAGGCGAGGTATCACAAAACGGTCAAGAAAAATTCCTCCGATGCCCCCGACAACGAATATAAGCAAGAGTGAAAAAATGCGCTTCATGATTTTATCGAGAGCATCCTACCATACCGCAAAAAAAAGAAAAAGGGATTCGCTTTTTAGCGATCCAAGAGGGTTACTTCGAAAACTGATGGGCGTGGATTTCCTCTTCAACCGCGCTCACCATACTTTTCGGCCAAATATCTATTTCGCCAAGCGCGTAGGTAATATCCAGAAGATTGTAGACGACAACGATGCGCCTGAAGCCAGCCCGTTCAAGCTGCGCGATCGCCCCCTGCTGGCGATCGATGAAGATAAGGCACGGCATATCGTTTACCGGATATCCGTCCTGCGCCAACTTTTCTGTGGCCTCAATCTTCGATTGTCCATCGGTTGCAACATTGTCCACCATCCAATAGGTGTGTCGCGCCAAGTCTGGTTTGCCGTTCACCCATGAATGTTGATGGGCGCCATACCATTTTTGCACCTCGCGCATCAGGCGATGGTTTATAGGAAGATCGGTTTTCCTTCGCTCCATTCGAAAACTTGCCATTGCGGCCGCTTGCGCAAGCGCCGTTCCTGCTGTCGGGATGCCAATAAGGCACGGTTGGCGATCTTCCGGACGTGCATATTCCCAAACCTTCCGCGCGATCTTCTCTCCAATGGGCCATTCAAGATCCGAATGATCCGTGAAGTCTTCCCGCCCGGATACGTAGACATGCGAGAAAATACCGGATTTGAGCTTGAAAGGCGTCTCGCTTCTTCTTACAAAACCGTATGCAGCCATGAGTTTCAATATCTGGATATCTGCATCGCTAAATATAGTTCCGCTTGGCGTTATTACATTCATATGCGTTTTAGATTAATATCCGGGGTTCAAGAGTTATGACGGAGTCGATCTCGGCGTTGATACGCTTCACGGCTTCAAGGGGGCTTCCAACATCTCCCGATGCCTCCGTAATGGGGCGTCCGATGATAAGATAATCTGCGCCAGCCTGTATCGCTTCTTGAGGAGTAAGCGTTCTTTTTTGGTCGTTCTTTGATGCCCAAGAAGGACGTACGCCGGGAGTCGCAAGCGCCATATGTTCAAAAGCGGCTTGCTTCCGAAGTAACGCAGCTTCACTCGGGGAACAGATAATGCCATCTGCGTGTTCTTGAACAAGAATATGCGCAAACTGAATGACTTTTCTGTCCGGTCCCTCTCTGTATATCTCAACGGAGTCTTTTTTCTCCAGAGAAGAAAGCACCGTGACTCCCCATACAAGACTCTCTTTTTTATGGGCTACGGCCGCGCGAAAAGATTCGCGACCACCCGAAGCATGAACGCTGAACATCCGCACACCGAGGCGCGACACTGCCGCCGATGCTCTCCCTACGGTGTTGGGTATATCGTGGAACTTGCCGTCAAAAAAGACCTTGGCGCCAAGGTCTTTAAGAAGTTGAATGGCTTTGGGCGCTCCCAGAGCAGTGATAAGTTCAAGCCCTATTTTTACGCATGCGACCTGGCCAATCAGCATCTCAACAAGCGACCGTGCTTTTTCCGGATCGCTAACATCGAGTGCAAGAATGATCCTGTTATCCTTCATCCCGTTAGAGGTAGATCGCGATCAAAAAAATAGTGCGACCTATCCACCGTATTTATTTTGTAATAAATTTGTTTATACCTTCAATTATGTAAGCGATTGCGACCTCTAACGGGATTCATTGCGGCGAAGTAAGAATCGTAGTTTTGTAATATACGCGGTTATCGATCCGCAGGTCAATATACTCAATTTTTTTATCCGTGCCTATCGCCGCCAGGGTCTTTTGTAGGGCATCAAGAACTTCTAGAGAGGGCTTGGAAATATTAAACATTAACCTCCAGTCCCCCACCATGTTCGCAGTCACATCCGGCATATTGTCCAGAAAAAAATCTTTCACGGCAAGCGCAAACCTGTCTCGGAGTGTGTTGCGTAGCATTGCAAGGGAAGCGAGGGAGGAACCGTCCATCACCGTATCCCCTAGCTTCAGTGGCAAGCTGCTTTTAAGAATGAAAACGAGGGTTCCGGAGGAGCTTGCGGCGTCGCGATAAAGTACTCCCTGGATATCCATCAGGTAGCAGGACATTGAGCCAGTCGAACACCACGTTGCTGCATACTCGCGTTCTTTCACATTAAGTCGGACAATGTGAGGAAAGGCCTTCGCGATGGCTACGGAGGCAAGCGCCGGAAAGCGGTTTTCAACCAGAGCCTGAAGATCTGCGGGGGATACGAAGAAATAGTTGTTGTTTATCGTAAGACCCCATGCAGTTTTCTCGCTCAAATACCCAAGGACTACCTCGCGAATATCCGCGTGATTTTCTATACCCCTAACTTCAATGCGGTCAATAGAAAAGATGTTTGAGAAAAAAAAATAATATGCTCCTCCGCCAATGATGCTTGAGGAAATAAAAAACCAAAAAAACATCTTTTTGAACAGCTGTTTGTATCTGAGGGGGTGACGGCGTTTCGCGACATAGGGATAGTAGGCCATGACGGTGCAAAATCAATATAAAATATTTAGGAATGTTTCAACGGTTTTTTACGGATGAAAAACCCTCGCTCTCTAACTCCTCCAGGATATCGTGAGGAATCGGAATGGCTTCTCGCACGGGACTTTTGCCCGGATATCGCCACGCGGTAATAATACGTTTCTTTTTTCCAACGCGCTGGTACATAAGCCAGACTTCGGAAGGTTTTTTGGTCTTCGGCTCCGGCTGCATCAGCGCGATGGTGCCCGTAGCGATGCCGACCTCGGAACGCTTTGGATTTCGTAAGATGCGCTTAATACGGCTTTGTGAGAGACGGTAAAATACCATCTTGCGTATGACATGATTCGTCCAAAGCAGTTTTGCGTCATTTTTCGGCAAGGTATTACGCGAGAGCATAGTTAAGAATCAACGCCGACCCCGTAAAACGCATACTGTCCCTTGTAACACATGTCTCCGACAAAACACGCATCGTAGTACACTTCATAAATTCCATCTTGGAAAGTTCTTGCGGAGAAAGATCCGATATCCAAAGGAACAAAGAGCTCCTTTGCATCCGACGATGTTGTATTTCCCTGGCCAACGACTTTGTTCGCAGAAAGTACGAAGATTTTTGATGGAGCTTCAATGCGTTCGGAGAACTTCAATCGAACTTCTTTAAGATCTGTGAGCGATAAAGCTTCTTTATGAGTGGGACTAGAGGCAATAAAATTCGGCGCGGCAAACTCCTGCAGGGTAATAGGTGGGAGATTTATCTGTCTGTAGATCAGTCCGTCCGGAGTTTCTTTCGGCGCCGGCTGAGAAACAGCAGGAATTTCATTCTCGGTACGTCTCGGCGCCGAGCTTTTACGCACATAGCCGAAGAAGATACCGGCGAAGACAGCAATGGCTCCAATAATGACTATCCTTGTTTTTTTATTCATGGCGTCAACGTTACAGGTTTTTCAAAATTTCCAACGCCTTATCAAGCTGTGGATCTTTCCCCTCTTCTACGTCTTCTTTTATCTCCACTTCCACATCCGGCTTAAGTCCTTCATCGTTAATTGACACGCCGTTCGGCGTTACCCATTTTGCGGTAGTTATTTTCAACACGGAACCATCAGAAAGATTCACTAGTTCCTGCACAGAACCTTTCCCGTATGACTTCTCGCCGATAAGTTTCACGCCCCTTACGTCGCGGAGAGCTCCGGCGAGAATTTCGGATGCCGACGCCGAACCCTTGTTTATAAGCACAACCACGGCATACGATTCCAGTCCTCGATATCCCCTGCTTGTAAAGGGCAGATGATTTCCCGCCGCATCAACTTCGAACACCACAACTTCTCCTCTCGCAAGGAACCAACTTGCTATATCCTGGGCAACATCCAGAAACCCACCGGGATTATTACGCACATCGATGACAAGCTTATTCTGCGGAAGTTTTTTTATATCCCGCACAAGCTCTGCAAAGGATCTTGATGCATCCGCGTTGAAATTCAAAATACGCACAATGCCTATCCCGTCTTTCACTTCCCACTTGATAGATGGCACCACGATCGTCTGGCGTATAATACTAACTTCCCTGGGCTCCTCGGCGTCCTCCGGGAGTATCAGAAGTTTCACCGAACTGCCTACCGCTCCGCGAATATGGGAGACGGCCTCATCGAGAGTGAAGTCGGGGGTAAACGCCTCATCAATTTTTAAAATTCTATCTCCTGCCTTTAGACCTGCTTTTTCAGCAGGGCTTTCTGCGAGAGGTGAGATCACGACAAGCACTCCTTTGCGGATGCCTATCTCCGCGCCAATGCCGCCGAAACTTCCCTGCAGATCCTCAACAAACTTTTCCTGCTCCTCGGCGGGCACAAAGACTGTGTAGGGATCGCCGACGCTTGAAACAAATCCTGCAACCCCTCCGTAGAGCATTTTTTTAAGATCAAGTTTCGATTGGTCAACGTAGCGTTCTTTCAACACCCGATATGATTCCCAAAACGGCGTAAGATCGAGGTCCGCAGGCTTGCCACTTCCTTCATTAACCGTGATCTGGATGGGAGTTACTTTTGAAAATTCGGCTCCGCGTTGAATGCCAAGCGCAAAACCGACGCCGTAGCTTAAAGCCGCGCTACCCACTACCGCAATGAAGATGAAAAGCCACTGTTTTCGCATACTCGGCACTACAACCGGATATACATGGGATTGTAGTAGCGAATTAACCGGGTTATACTATTCCTTAAAAACGTTTCTGGAAACTTCACGCATGGCATCGAAATTGCCTGATTTAGGAATCAGTGTGTAAAGATTATTTTGATATTTAACTTCAAGAAGCTCGTTTTCTCCCGAACTAAAAATAACATGCCGAATGGTAGGAGATTTAATGCGCGAGGCATAGGATGCAAATTCGGAGATTCTGGAGAACTCAAGATCGGTAGACACGTTCCGCTCAAAAGCGCGTAAAAGGTCATTGAGCTTGAAGGGATTGAGCAAAAAGCCGAGCGATGTCACTTTTTCTCGTATGGCGACCAGCACCTGCTGTTCTCTTCTTGCGCGATCAAAGTCATTTGAAGAAAAACGGGCACGCAAATAATAAAGCGTAGTGATGCCATCAAGCGTCTGGGTCCCCGCCGGAAGCGCAAATACCCATTTCTGGCTTTCCACAACTCCCTGGGACGTCGAAACGGTGTCAGTTCTGATACTGAAGGCCGTTGACGTTCCCATGTCTCCGCCGCGAATCCACTGTCGATCTTCAATAAATGGGCTCTGCAGCTTGACCGTCACTCCTCCGAGCGTATCGATAAATTCTTTAACCCCTTCGAGGTTAACGCTCACGGCGCCATCAAGCGTAAGTCCCGAAACCCTCTCAACAACCGACTTCGCATAAGCAAGCGCCGTACCCTGTCCCCTCTCTTCAAACCCAAGCGCGTATACCGCATTTATTTTATCATATTCCCGGCGTCCCGGCATGCGAACCCATAGATCTCTGGGGATGGATATAAGCGCTGCGTGCCCCGTAGATTTTTGCACACTTAAGACAACGATCCCATCGGTAAGCAGTCCCCCTTCCGGATCTTCCTTGCCGCGGATCCCCAATACTAATACGTTGACTCGGTCCGGATCCTTTTGGGGAAAAAAATTGTGTTCGTCGTCGAACTTCTGCAGAGCAACATTGCTATTTTCAGAGATATTTTGAAAAGTCAGCGTAACGCGCCCGGCAAGCACCGCAATAATAACAAGGCCGATACCGCCGAAAATAAAAAAAGTCTTCCGAGATTTTTTTCGTTCGGGAGACGCACGGGAAGAAACATCCCCCGGAGCGCTATACGGGAGCGATGGGTTGTTCGGATTTTTCGAAAGCATGTCCATATGAGAGAGCGGCAAGTACCGTCGTAAGTATAAGCACTTTATCGTTGAAGAGCACAACGTCAAAGAAACTATAACCCAAGACCCACGCCATGTAAACGAAAAAGGTTGCGGACAAAATAAAAGAGGTGCGTCCACGATCTCCAGAAAAAGAATTTTTAACGATGGAAGTAAGGAGCGTCACGGTGAGTATGGCAAAAAATACAATCCCCTCAATCCCCATCTCGCCCGCACGGTCAAGATA
>JAUSGO010000004.1 GCA_030649025.1 bacterium
TCATTGACGAGATACTCGCCATGCGGAAAAAAGGCGTCAGTCTATCCGATGCCGTGGTGCTCTACCGCACCAACGCCCAGTCGCGGCCTTTTGAAGAATTGCTTCTGCGCGAGCGCATCCCATATCGCATAACCGGGGGAACGCGGTTTTACGAGCGAAAAGAAGTAAAAGACATGCTGGCGTTCCTTCGGTATCTAAAAAACGAAAACGACCGCTCGGCCCTGGAGCGCATTATCAACATTCCTCCTCGCGGCATTGGCAAGGTAGGCCTTGAGCGCATTGTGGAGCGGGGATTGGACGCCGCCGCCGACGCGTCCCCCGCGGCCCGTGATTTTAAGGCGATGGTGCGGCTTTTGCGCGAAAAACAACCCACGCGACCGCTGGCGCAGTTTATCAAAGAACTTTTGTCGGCCATTAACTATAAAAATTATCTGCGCGAAGCCTACGCGTCCTCGCGCACCTGGCGCGCCGACGAATTTGAAGAACGGTGGGAGAATATTGAAGAACTCATCGGCACCGCAAAAAAATACGACCAGATATCTCCGGCGACGGCGCTCGAAAACTTCCTTGAAGATATCGCGCTTTTTTCAAGCGCCGACACTATTGATGTAAGCGGCGGCATGCTCAACCTTATGACCATGCATCTTGCCAAGGGACTTGAATATCCCATTGTTTTTTTGGCCGGCTGTGAAGAAGGTCTTCTACCCCACGCGCGCAGTATCTATGACCCAGAGGCGCTGGACGAAGAACGCCGGCTTTGCTATGTGGCCATCACGCGCGCAAAAGACCTGGCGCACCTCACGTTCGCAAGAGAGCGGACGACCCACGGCGAACGCTCACGGCGCCTTCCTTCAAGATTCATTTCCGAGATTCCCGAGCACCTGGTGCATTACGAAGGTCACGATTTATCCGAGCCGGAACTCATTGAAGAATGGGAGACGGATTGAAGTGAGGCGATGGCAAGTAAACCCCAGAAGACGACCGAGAGGTCGTTTTTCCAATAAAGCGTGTCAACCGCACCGTGGAGTAAGATATAGAGTATGACGATGAATGCCAAATGTCCGAGATCCAATGTCCAATTGTCGAGGGTTTGTTTGAAGAACCACCAAAGAAGAAGCAAAAACCCGACAAGGCCCAAAAGGCTTGTTTGCAGCCAGAATGCCAGATAGATGTTGTGTGGCTGTGGGACTGCCCACTCAAGATACGGCGGGTAGTTTTTTTGTTCTGCAAGATACCGGTCCTGAAAATTTCCGGGGCCGATGCCGAAAACAGTATTGTCTTTCCCGATGACAAGTGCGCTCCGCCAAATCATCATGCGCGACGAGGCGGATGAACGCTCGGGAACATAAAACATTTCTTGCAGAAACGGCCAGAAGCGAGTAGCGAGAAAAGGCGTGAGCGCTCCGCCGACAATAACAATGACAATAACAATGACGCGAAACTTCGCTGTAAGCCGCGGAACGAACAAGCCAAGGACAAGCGCTCCCACAACTCCCACCCAGGCACCAAAGGACCCCGTAAGATATAACACGGCAAGAAGCGAGACCAGGGCCATGCCAAACAATATGCGTTTTTGTTTTGAACTTGTAACCACAAACCGCCATAGCATAATAAGCGCCGCGGGCGCCAGATACATCGCCAGATGATTCGGAGATTCAAAGAATGCGCGCAATCTTCCGTCGTATGTCACACTGCCCGCAAAAACATATCCAAGCGCAATAAGCGCCACACAAAGACCCGAGACGGCGTATGCGGAAAAAAGTTTGCGTCTTACATTGTCGCCCGCATTTCGTATGAGCAGGAACATAAGGAACGGATCAAGGAACCACCCCTTGATTATGCCCAATGACCGGAGCGTGGGATTTAGGGCGACAGAAAAAATAACGCCGAGCACGAGAAGTAAAAGCCCCGCGCGGAACATATGTTCGCGCGGCAGAGAAAAAAGTTCTTTAAACGCGCCCTTTCTGCTCGCCTGCGCGCTCGCGATAAAAAATGCAATATACAGCAATGCTTCAAACAATGTCGTAGGAATGCCAAATACGCCGAATCGCACAAGATACAGCGGCGTAAGTCCGAAAAGAATTATGGGAATGTGATACATAAAAACTTTATGGATTTTTAGCTGATTCGGCGGCGGCGAGCATTAACAATACAAATATTGCCGGGGCCCAGAGGGGATTCTCAAAAAACGCATGCGTGGAAAATCCCACAAGAGCGCCGACAAACCCCATCGTAAGAACATTGGAAGAAAAATTGTCCGTTTTACATGACCGATAAAGCCCAGAAAAAATCGCCACCAAAAGCAATATAAAAACGACAAGGCCCGGAAGTCCTGTCTCAACCGCTATATCAAAATACAGATTATGCGCCGTAATGGGATTGCGGATGCCCACGCTGCCGTCTTCGGCGACGGCATAATTTCCAAGTCCCGCGCCAAAGGGATGTTGCAAAGTTTTTTCCGTAGCATCCCTCCAGATATCAATGCGTCCCGCATTGGAACCTTCCGCAACATCAAAAGACGAAACAAGGCGTCCGACAACCGGAGCTCCCGCGATAAACAGAACAAACAATGCCGCTGCAACCAGAACAAGATAGGGCGCAATGCCGTGTTTCAATTTTTTCCACGAAAGCGCAAGGACGACAATGGTACTTGCAAGGAACCCCAGATATCCGCCGCGCGAAAACGTGAGAAATAGACAGACTACAAAAAGCGCATAGAGCGCGGCGAGAAACGTGAA
Organism: bacterium; assembly: GCA_030649025.1. NCBI lineage: Bacteria > bacterium. The sequence continues at coordinate 2,739 of JAUSGO010000004.1, forward strand.
ACGTTTTCTGTCTTTTGCCGCAAGAAGCATGGACAGCGCCAAGGAAGATACGAACACAAGATAGAACGCGAACATGTGCGGATCGGGAAAGAACGCGAATGCCCGCAGATAATCGGCTCCTCCGATGTTCACAAACCAGCTGGGATATTCGGCAATAAGCGCGCCAAATTCTTCTCCGTGCAGATATGGCGCGAGTCCCGCAAAAAAACGAAAGAGATCTTCCGTTCCGAAAAAGAACTGCAAAATAAATTGCGTAATGCCCAAGAGGGCGGCCACAATGCCCCCCGCTAGAAGAAATTTTATCAACGAAGCCCGGCTATCGGGCTTTTCTTTAAAAAGCGCGGCGATGGCAGGAAGCAGAGGAGTAAGAGACCAAACATATAAAAGTTTCCGCAAAGCCCACGAAACTTCCACGGCAAAAAATGTCGCAAGAGACGCGACTACTAAAAATAACCCCAAAAGCAATGCGGGGCGCGTTTTTAATTCTGGGAGGAATGTTTTTGGATATTTTAAAAATACCGTAAACCAGAACATCGGCACCAAAACTCGCAAAAGAACAAGGTCAAAGCCGGGAAAGGGGTTGAGCGCGACAGAGAAGGGGAGCAAAAAAAATAAAAGCGCAAGACCCCGCGTGGGCCACCGCAAAAAAAAGAGAAAGCTTATTGTGGCAATACCAATGGTTATCACGAGCGCCATGTAGACAGTATACCACGTCCCAGTAAGTGAAATGTGAAAAACCAGACGGTCTTAGTTCGTCTGGTTTGGAATTTGCTTTATTGTATAATCTCTTTTATCTAAACCGACTCTTCTCCCCCAGCGAAAACTTACTTATGCTTTTGGGCGCAAAGCGCTGGGGTAGCTCTTTTAAATTAAGCATGTCTGAAACCTTCCTAACAACGTCATTCTGTTTTTCTGTAGAAAGAACCGGACTAGGTTCCGCGCCGCGCAAGAATTTCTCCAAATCCTCAAGTCGTAGAATCTCAACTAGATCGACTTTGTTATTTACCAAAAGTCGCGTGCCGGGTGCAGTGAAAACTAATATAGGACGAACGAAGGTAATGCCAAAAGATGCACCGATTCTCTCTTGAGCCCAGCGCGCTTCCCGTCTCGCCTGGGAGAGATAGTTTTGTAAAAAACCATTGACTGTTATTTCCTTATTCCGTGCATCATATTCAATTTTTCCCGTAACTTCTTTTGCTTCAATCGCAAACAGACCATTCGGTCCAATAACAAGAAAGTCGATATCTGCGGTCCCAGGTCCATCTGTCAGATTTTTGAAAAAAACAAAATGAGGGGCTAGCCCCTGAAGCACGTTCCAAACCTTTTGCTCACCGTTAATGCCTTTTTTGAATGCCGTCTTGGTGTCTTTGAGTCGTTCAATTAAGATGATGACACCTGTGGCGATAAAACAAAGAAAAAGAAGGGCGATTGCCTTTAAAAAAACCTGATGAATCGCTCCTCCAAGATAAAAAGAAAGTAATACGAGAGCAGTAATAGCAACGCTTTCGAAATATTCAAGCTGATTCACTTTTTTCTTTAAGTAGTTCATCTCTAAGAGCGGGTACTTATAGAAGTATACCCGAAGTAAAAACAGCCTGCGAGGAACTATTTTAAAGAGGGCCTTGCCAGTCCCCGAATCTCCGCGACAGAAACCGCTTTTAGCAAGAATGCGAAAGCGCCATAACTTACTGCCCCTATAAGAAGAAGTATAAGGATGGACTGCGAAGAGAAAAGAAAAAGCACGAAGACCATAAGCACGCTTGCAAGCGCGATGCGGGGAATTCGTCTAAGAGCCGCGCTGAACCATCCGAATTTTTTGAGCAATAGAATCATCGCAATAGTAACACCGACTTCGGTAAGCAGGGTGGTCCATGCCGCGCCTATGTAGGACCAGTGAGGGATGGCGTAAAAATTCGCGCCGACATTAAGAATCATGCCCCAAAAATAAATATATGCCAGCGTCTTTTGTTTGTGGATGACAATGAGCATGTTTGAGTAGAGTGTGCCGAAAAATATCGCGAATGTCGCGCCAAGCAATATCATAAGCGTCCGCACCGAATCGTCATATCCTTTTCCGAAAAGCGCGATGATCTTTGGCGCAAGCATTAAGCCCCCCGCAAGCATGGGGAATGCGATAAAGGAGAGCGCGTCAAATGCCTGGTGGACCGTGTGAAAGAACTTTTCCCGGTTTTCCGAGGCGTGACGTACAAAGACCGGAACGAGCAGTCCTATATAAATGGGCGGATAGGCAACGATGGTTTCCAGTATTTTATACGCGAGCCCGTAGACGCCCACATCGTAGGAGGGCTTAAGCAGGGAAAGCATGAGCGAATCTATTTTGAAATAGATGAACGAGAATATTGTGGAGAGCGCGATGGGGTAGGAGACGCGCAGAATGATCTTCCATGCCCCAAGATCGGGCGTGAAACGATAGAGAATGTGCCTTCGGGCAAAAAACGCCACGACACCAAGTTGCACGATGCCTGCGCCAAGCATTGCGAGCAACGCCCCAATAACCCCGTAGCCGGCCTGCAAAAGCCAAAGCGTGAGCGCCACCTGCACGATGCGTGAGACAAATTCTCCCGCCGCAACCACCCGCATGCGCAGATATTTTTGGAATACCGCGATAAAGAACGTAATGAGCGATGAGCAGACGAACGCGAAAGAGCCGATTGCGATACCTACTTTTACCGAGGCGCTATAGGGGAACAAAAGCGCGATGAGGGGGGCGACAACTCCGAGAATAACGAGAAGTGAAACCACCCGCAGAGAGAAGAATTTGGAAAAGATGTCCGCATCGTCCGCGCCCGGGCGCGACATGTCGCGTAGAAGCGTCTGATACAACCCAAGGTCGGCAAGAACGTTGAAGATGCCTCCGTATGCAAGAATGGTAAAGTATTCCCCGGCCTTGTCTGGCCCTAATCCGCGCGTCACCAAGCTCAAACTAAAAAACGCCAGTACCAATCCCAGCGTTCGTGTAATAACCGAGACCCCTGTATTAGCCGCGACGCCTTTTTTTGTGTGCATTTTTATTGTTGCAGCGGCTTAACCACAACTCTCCGTTCGAGCCCGTCTCCGGTCGACTCCGTGGTGATGTCCGGATGGGCGGTAAGTTCGGAGTGTATGATGCGGCGTTCATAACTTGACATGGGCTCAAGCTCTATCTGTTGCCCCTCTCTGGCCACTTTGCTTGCGACTTCCCGCGCGTACGATCGTAATTCAGTTACGCGCTCTTCGCGATAGTTGTTTATATCAATAATAAAACGCGGGCCTTCCGGTAGCATCCGCCGCACAATAAGTTTGGTCACATATTCAAAGGCGCGCAGATTCGTGCCCTGTTCGCCGATGAGCATGCCCGCATTGTCCGTGGAAACGGCAACCGTCAGCGGCTCATCGGGAGCGTTTTGCCGCAACGAAACGGAAATATCGAAAAATCCCATGAGGCGAAGAAGGGCCTCCGCGGTTTTTCGAAGAGTTTCCTGTTGATTTGATGCTGTTGGGCTTTGGTCGGTCATACACGAAAATTATTATTGGGTCTCTTGAAGAGAGGCCTTGGCGCGCTGCATGTGCCATTGCTGAAACACGGTAAACAGCGTGTAGACTATCCAATAAAGCGCAAGTCCTGCCGGAAACGTAATGCCTAGAAAAACGGTAAATAACGGCATAAAGTAAAGCATTTGCGTATTCATTACCCTTGCCATATCTCCTTCTCTCGCCACGCTGTGGGCCTTGGGAATGCTTTGTCTCGACTGCCAAAACTGCGCAGCTCCTGCCAAGATTGCAAGATATACGTTTTTCTTCGTCAGGTCAATAAGCCCCAAAAACAAGGGGTTGATCAGGCCGGGGTGGCTAACAAACGAATAAAGTCCGACAATCCCATCCGGCTTCAAGCCATTAAGAAATGCCCGATAAAGCGCGATGAGCACCGGAAACTGCACCAAGAGCGGTAGACAACCGGAAAACGGGCTTACGCGATGCTCCTTATACAGCTCCATGAGCTTTTTTGCCTGTTCTTCTCGCTTGTCTTTGTGTTTTTCTTGCAACTCTTTTATTTTTGGCTGCAACTCCTGAAGGCGTTTTTGTGATCTAAGGGCTTTAAGAGAGAACGGATACAGAATAACACGGATAAGAATGGTAAGAAGTATGATGGCAACTCCAATATCGTGGTGCGGCAGGATATTGTAAATGCCGATAAGCGCATTAAAGATCGGCCGATACAGCGCTTCATTGAAAATACTTATAAAAATATTCATAATATTGGGCCTTCGCGCTAATAAAGCGCCGATGGCATAGAATGATTTTTAAAACACGGCCTTTTGGTGCCCACACACGCGCTTGCCGGACACATACTATCGGTGTCGGAATCAGACGGGGTCGTATCCTCCTTGGGAGAACGGGTTACAGCGCATTATTCGCCAAGCGCTTCGCGCTATCCCTTTCAAAAAACCCTTTGTTTGTATCGCCTGCTTAGTGTACGTCGAGCACGACGGATAATATTTACACGACCCGCTCAAAAATGGCAACGAGATGATTCCGTGGTCCGGCGAGACGGTCTTTTGGTATAACTCAATAAGATTTGTTGCGGTTTTTGAGAGTGTTCGCATGATAAGTAAGCTCCTTTACTAAATCAAAAAAATCTGCGTCCTGGATGTTTTTTGAAGGAAAGATAAGCAGATCATATCCGAAGAGGGCGGGCATACATTTCTTGACAACCTCCCTTGTTCTTCGTTTTATAGAGTTTCTTGTAACCGCCTTTTTTGCTTCTTTGGCGCTCACTATAACGGCTATGCGAGGCGGCGCTATCCTTGTTGTTCTTGAAGCCTTCAGGCGGAAAAATCTTCCTCGGGTCTGCGTTCCTTTTTCCAACACAAAAAGAACGTCCTGTCTCTTTTTCAACCTGTTAATGCCGGAGAGCATAGAAGGCGGTTTCAGGACTACACAACTAACTTCTTTCTGTGTTTCCGGCGTCGTCTTTGCACCACCCGTCTTCCGCCGGTACGTCGCATGCGTTTTAAAAACCCGTGTACACGACGCCTTCTGCGCTTCTTTGGTTTGTAGGTAAGGGCTAGCATTCTTGTAAAGAATACATTCTTCGTGTATGCTCGTCAATAGTTAATTTTCATCCACAACTTCTGCACAGATGGGGATTATTTTTTAAGTTTTTTTCTGCGTGCTATACTACCTTCCGTTGTGTGAATTTATTTTCATTGTTATTGCCTGCGTTCTTCGCATGCATTATAAGATAATTTTTTCTCCTGCATATGACCAATGAAGATCTCTGGCAGACCGTGTTGGGCGAAATGGAACTTACGCTTTCCAGGGCAAATTTCGTTACCTGGTTTAAAAACACTTCTATTTCTGCTCACGAAAGCGGCGCCGTGATCGTCAGCGTCCCGAACGGGTTCACACAAGAGTGGTTGGAGAATAAATATAACAAATTTATCCTTAAATCGTTGCGCAAAACATCTCCGGACGTTAAAGAGGTGAAGTATGTCATAGGCTCCTACAGTCCGCCTCCGCGCCGAGAACACCTTGATGTCTCCCCCGAGACTCAAATGGACAAGGAATCTTTTGCCTACGACGACCAGCTTAGCGTCGGTGAACTTGAACAGCCGGTTCTGGTAAATAAAGCGAACCTCAATACCCGCTATACCTTTTCTTCGTTTATCGTTGGTTCTTCAAACGAATTGGCAAACGCAGCTTCCCTCGCCGTTGCAGGAAGCCCCGGTACGGTATACAACCCCCTACTTATCTATGGGGGAGTTGGGCTTGGAAAAACGCATCTTATGCAGGCGGTCGGAAACGAAATACTCGCAAAGCGCCCCGGAGCGCAAGTTAAGTACATAGCCGCGGAACGTTTTACGACGGAGCTTATCAATTCGCTCCAAGATAAGCGTATTGAAGAATTTAAACAGCGCTATCGGGCTTGCGATGTGCTTATTATCGACGATATCCAATTTCTTTCCGGAAAAGAAAAGACTCAGGAGGAGTTTTTTCATACCTTTAATCATCTTTTTGCCAACAATAAACAGATCATCCTTTCTTCCGACCGCCCTCCAAAAGCCATAGGAGGCATCGAGGAGCGACTACGGAGCCGTTTTGAGGGCGGCATGGTCGCCGATGTTGGCATACCAGAGCTTGAGATGCGTGTTGCGATTCTAAAGAAAAAATCAGAAGAAAGAAATATTGCGCTTCCCGATGACGTGCTTATGTATATTTCTACGAAAATCCAGAAAAATATTAGAGAGCTCGAGGGAGCGCTTAATAAAATAGCCGCTTACGTACAACACACCAAAACAGTTCCTTCTCTTAAAATAGCAGAGAAAATCCTCTCAAGCCTTATAAATCAGCCAAAACGGATGATTTTGGTACGGGATATTATGAAGGCTGTGTCGGATTTCTACGATATCGGCCTCGATGAAATTGTAAACCAGTGCCGGAGAAAAGAGGTGGTAAGACCGCGACAAATAACCATGTATCTTCTGCGCGAAGAGCTGCAAAGCTCTTATCCGGCCATTGGAGCCAAGCTCGGCAACAGAGATCATACGACCGTTATGTACGGCTGCGAAAAAATTACAAAAGAACTGGAAAACAACCTTACGCTACAGGAAGAGGTCCGGCTCATTCGGGAGCGCCTGTATGCAAACATGGGATAGAGTGTGTACAAAAAAAATAATTTTATTTTTCTCTTTTTTTGTTCACTGAAATATTCCGCTTATAGCCAGGCCCTCCACACCTTTATAAAATTCTTACAGTATATTTTTTGTATAAACAGCGATAAAAAACTATTTTCCCCTTTTCCACAGCGCATAATAATAATCATTATAAATATTATATATAAAGAAATCTTATTATATATAATACCGGTGTATAACTATGAAATTTTCCTGCATCAGATCATATTTTCTAAACGCGGCAAGCTCCGTTGAAAGAATAATAGAAAAAAATAGCACGCTTCCCATTCTTCAAAATATTTTTATTAAAGTTGAAAAAGGGAAGACCACACTTTCCACGACAAACCTTGAAATAGGCATACATGCTTCATTCCAATCAAAAGCGGACGAGGAAGGATCTTTTACCGTTCCTGCAAAAACCCTATTGAATTTTCTTATGTATGTGGATACAGAAAAGATAACAGTCCACACAAAAGGAACAAATCTTATTATAAATGCCGGCTCTCATAAGGCGGACATTAAAGGACTTGACGCAACTAATTTTCCTATCATTCCTGAAATAACCGAAAGCTTTTCTACTTCTCTGCCTGCAGAAGAATTTTTTTCAGCTCTTTCTTCCCTAACTTTTCTTTCTTCAATGGGAGACCTGCGGCCGGAGCTTGCGGGAGTTTTTTGCAGTTTTGAAAAAAACCAACTGCGCATGGCTGCAACAGACAGTTTTCGTCTCGGAGAATTTATTTTAAAAATCCCTACCCCAAAGAAAGAAACGACCTGTATTATACCTACGCGAACCGTAAACGAAATAATCCGCTTATTCACCGGGGCCGAAGCCGTTACCTTAAAACTAAGTGCCAATCAAATTCTCATCAAAACACAGGAAAAAGAGCTCATCTCCCGCCTCATCGAAGAAAAATACCCCGATTATACGGCAGTTATTCCGACATCAAGCACAACCAGAACATATCTTAAAAGGGAAGAGTTTATGCAGGCCTTGCGCGCCGCAAGCGTTTTTAGCGGAAAGACGCGTGAGGTAAAAATTAATATTTTTCCGGAAGAAAAAAAATATATTATAGAAAGCCGCAATGCCGACATAGGAGAACACAAAAGCGAAATTTCTTGCGACGGAAACGGAAAAAACGTGACGGTATCGGTTAACTATCAGTATTTCCTTGATGCCCTCGGGAAGATTTCCGACGAAATGATTTCTTTTGAGAACAACAACGAAACAGACCCCATTCTTCTTAAGGGGCTTGCGGGCGCCGGACCAAGATATATTATTATGCCGTTGCGCTCGTATTAGGCGGTTCGCGCTACAAAAAACCTCCTATGAAGCGACTCGGAGAGCTGTTGAAAAGCGTATATGAAAAAAAATCCGAAACATACGACGAGATCGAACGCATAAACATTTTTCTGAAAAAGCACCACGGCACTTTATCCCCCACTCTTCAAAACCTTCTTGATAGGCGTACAGGAATTTCGTATAAGAATAATATACTTACCATCTTTGTTCCAAGAGGGCTCTTTTCCCCAGAAACACACTTCGCCGCCCACGAACTCAAAGAATTTTTTCTAAAAGAATCCGAAAAAAAACTTCGCGCGGTGCGATTTGCTCCGGAACAGCAATGAAAAGCGTGTACCGCACAAGAAAAACGCCAGCAATCTGCTGGCGTTTTATTTTTTGGAAAAACCCGTCTGGCCCTGTGTTATCGCGTCCCGTATCATTTGCTCGGAAAACTCGGGACACGTAGGTAGTTTTTCCGGAGGCACGTCTTGGTAAAGATCCTCCATGATGGTTTTTGCGATCTTTCCGGGTCCTTTGCCGCCCGGTTCTTTGTGCGGATCGTTTACGCCATGTGCATCGTCTCCGATAGAGGTGTTGTCTTCAAAACCAAGCCACACAAGCACCGTATATCCTTTCTGGCCACACGTGGAGATGCTGATCCAAGCATCTTTGAAGTTATTTGTTGTTCCTGTTTTTGCAATTACGGGGAAAGGAAGAGGCGGTCCGTTTTTAAGCCAGGGGCTTCCTTTCCCGAGTATGTAGTGCGCAGTGCCGTGTTGCCACAGTATCGGGCCGCGAAGCATGGCAAGAAGCTTGGCCTCAGTGTCTTGAGGAATTACTTGCGCACAATCGTTTTTAAAGTCCTTCCCAGGAAATTCTTCCGGTATTCCTGTCGGATACATCACCCGATCAACAATACGCCCCTTGTCAATTAAGCACCCGCCGTTTGCGATTGTTGCGTATGCAAGCGCGATATTAAGCGGCGTAGCTTCCACGGCGCCAAGTGCTGCCGTTGGATAGTGATGAACGTCTCCTTTTGCGTCGACGTAAGACGAAAAATTCCCCTTCAGACCCGCTTGTTTGGCAATCCTTATCACATCGTTAATGTCGACCATATGCAGAACCGCCCACATTGTCGCAGCGTTCCGTGATTCCGCAAGCGCAAGCCAACAAGGAATTATCCCTTTGTGCTTTCCGTCGTAATTATTTATTGTTTTTCTTTTGCCATTGCCCATTTTCACACTTACATATCCATCATTGAGCAGACAGGGTTTTTCGTCGTCTCTGCCGATTCCCCACCCATGAGCAAGCAAGGCAAGGTAGACAAACGGCTTGAACGCGGAGCCGAGCTGGCGATTTGCCTGCCAGAGATAGCGAAATCCATACCAAGGATTTGTTCCGCCCTCAGAGACAGCGACAATGTCGCCGTTGTTTTTAAGAACCAAAGCAAGCCCCGTTATCTTTTTTTGTTTTTCCGGCTGGTCGTAATGGCGCTGGCGGTATGCCAGAAGACCATTTTCCAAAGCCGCATCCGCGATGTTCTGAACGGACGCATCGATGGTTGTGAAGACGGCCGGCCCAAAAAGATATAAGCGGTCCCGGTCTTCCTTGGAAAGGCTTTCAAGGGCAAAGCCGACCGCTGACGGAGCAAAGCTGCGCGCGTTCCACGGATTAGTGCGCAGGTCCCTTACTCCAAGAGGTTTTTTAATGTACGTCTCAAATTGATCTCGCGTAAGATAGCCGTTCCTATGCATCCGATCGAGTACGATGAATCTTCGTCCAAGAGCCTCTTCCTCGTTCCCTTTTTTGAAGGGAGAGTATTTGACGGGATTTTGGATGAGTGCCGCAAGAAGCGCGGCTTCGTGCGGCTCTAGATCCGCAAGCTTTTTCCCGAAATAGAAATCTGACGCCGCAACAAATCCGTATTGCGGTGCGCCTCCTTTGGGACTCGGGAACCTTCCAAGAAAGACCAATGAAGCGTACTGTTCAAAAATTACCTCTTTGGCTTTTCTCCGATTCCATCCGAAGTGGCGCCAGAGCACAAACTCCCAACGAAGCGCCATGCGCGCTTCCCGGATTTTTCTAAACCACCTTTCGTGTTTCCCAGATGGTTTTTTATGCCATTCGCGATACATCTCTTCCTGTAAAAAACGCATCCTAACAACCTGCTGGGTCATCGTTGAAGCTCCGCCCTTAATTTTCCCCGCAAGAGAATTCTCGATTGCCATAATAATCATTCGAAACGGATTAACTCCCGGATGCCACCAAAACTCTTTATCCTCTGCGGAAAGTACGGCGTATTCAAGGGTTTTTGGAATATTTTTGTAAGGAACGAAAGTCCGGTATTCTCTACCGAACTCTCCAAGAGGCACGCCATCCGATGTGATTATTTTCCCGGAAAGCTGTGGAGAAAATCCGAACATTTCTTCTTCGGTCGGCAGATCGTATGGAAGCACGTAAACCCACAATGCAACGAACACAGAAAAAAACGTCAGAATGGTCGCTATCCTGTGTTTTTTTACCGTTCTCCAAAGACGTTCGACGCGCAGAAAACGCATAACATCCTCCTGATCTTTCCCGACTCAAGGCCGGGACCCCGACTTCTTTAATTCAAAAAAACAGAAGCGTTGGGGTAGTTTTCAAGGTGCAAAATCACTATCAGCTATATCGTATATGGAGAAAAAACACAACACCCGCGTTCCTATCAAAAATCCCTCTCACAAGAGGGGTTTTTGATAGCTTCGCGGACTTCAGGTACACCGTATTCAGCTGGTCTCCAGGTGGGTGCCCGCAATCTTCTTTATCTGAACGTCCTTGGACGGACACTCATCAAAAGAAGATACTATGGGGTTCCCAAAGAAAGAAAGATTGTACTAAAACGTTTATACCCAAACACTCCGTGAAGCTATGTATAGTATACCACAACCCGTGCCAAATTAATACATCACGTCTTCTTCAGCGCGTTTGTAGTCATGAAGCTCCTTTTCCGAAAACCAATACGCAAGCTCTTTCTCCGCCTCTTCCGGAGTTCCGGATGCGTGTGCAAGGTTTCGTACCGTACGATGGTCTCGGTTGGCGCAAGCGGCGGAATCCGTTGAAAAATCACCGCGAATTGTTCCCATCTCGGCCAGGGCCGGCATCGTATGCCCGCAAAGCTTACGGATGCCCTCCACCACATGCACCCCCTTGATGGCCACCTTCATAATGGGACCGGAAAGCATGAATTCCACGAGCCACGACCTTACCATTCGGCCGATTTCCAGATCGTCATCCGTTCCCATTTCTGCCTTTACATCAATGCCATATTTCTCATAAGTTGCTTTCGTTTTCCCCGCCAAACTTTTCGCATACGCGTCGCTATTATCATAATGCCCTTCTATTTGTTCCCGCGTCGCCCACACCATTGCAAGGCCGATGATCTTAAAGCCTCGCATCTCAATACGGCGAATAATCTCTCCGGTTAGCCCGCGCTTTACGCCGTCGGGCTTAACAAGCAGCAGCGTGCGTTCTTCTCTGGGGTGTCGAGGATGGACAAGCTCGCTCATGAAAAATTTTTTAAAAATGGATTTTTACTGATGTGCGTATTCACTGGGCTACTCAAGCTCTCTGTAGAAGCGCCCCGTCGGCGTCTGCTGGACATCGTGTTGACCGGACAAGACAGGAGAAAAAAAATCTTCTCTTTGTACTTCTTCGATTTCTCGGTTAATTTCTTCTATTTTTCCTTTTTGCACCGCATCTGCCCAGGAAGCGCCTTCGGGCCTGCCGATCACGAACGCCTTCTTGTTTTCGACGTTTTTCTGGTGGGCTTGGCGCGCCGTGTTCATATAATCCCCGAATACGGAGATAACAAATTTCGGTTGGCCCTCTTCAAGGACCAGAACCTTTCCACCGTGCTCTAGAAATTCTTTTATCTCTTGAGTTAATTCCATACCACTACAATGCTAGCAGATAAGACGGCGCCGGACAAGCCCGCGCCACTCCTTTGAGAGTAGCTGTGAGCCAGCCTTGGCCCATTATTTTTTTCTTCCATTAATGATTTCTTCGGCAACATTGCGTGGCACCTCCTCGTAACTGGAGAACTCCATTGTGTAGGAAGCTCTGCCCTCCGTCATGCTGCGGAGCTTTGTGGCATAGCCGAACATTTCTGCAAGTGGTACCGCCGCGTCAACAATTTTCAACTGGGCCCGCTGTCCCAGGTTTTCTATGCGCGCCCGCTTGCTGGATAGATCCCCGGTAACGTCTCCAAGGAATTTTTCTGGCGTTACGGCCTCTACTTTCATTACCGGCTCCAAAATAATGGGCTTTGCGCGTCTCACGCCTTCTTGTAACGCCATGGATGCCGCAATTTTAAAAGCTATCTCGGAAGAGTCCACGTCGTGGTATGAGCCATCATAAAGAGTAACCCGCATGTCTTGCAACGGGTATCCGGCAACAACTCCCCGCTCCATAGCTTCCTTTACGCCTTTTTGCACCGCCGAGATGTACTCCTGCGGGATAACGCCCCCCCGAAGCTTGCTTTCAAATTCGAATCCGGCTCCGCGTTCCAGGGCCTCGAGCCTCAGCCAGACGTGGCCGTACTGCCCATGTCCTCCCGTCTGCTTGATGTATTTTCCTTCGGCTTCAGCCGTCCCTTTGATGGTCTCTTTATATGCGACCTGTGGCGTACCGACGTTCGCTTCCACCTTAAATTCCCGCTTCATGCGATCAACAATGATCTCGAGGTGCAATTCGCCCATGCCGGAGATAATCGTGTCACCGGTTTCTTCATCTCCCTTGATGCGAAACGTCGGATCTTCGTCGGACAGGCGTTTTAACGCCAACCCCATTTTCTCCTGGTCGGCCTTCGTCTTTGGTTCAATTCGCTGGGAAATTACCGGTTCCGGAAAAATAATTTTTTCAAGTATGATGGGATTGTCCAGGTCGCAGAGCGTATCCCCGGTCGTAGTGCCCTTAAGCCCTACCGCGGCGGCAATGCCACCGGCCCAAACTTCTTTGATTTCTTCCCGGTGGTTTGCATGCATCTGCAAAATGCGCCCGATGCGCTCTTTGTCACCGGTCCCTGCGTTATACACATAGGACCCGGCCTCTACCCTTCCAGAGTAGACCCGGAAGTAAGTGAGCGAGCCGACAAACGGATCGGTGGCCACTTTAAATGCCAAGGCCGAAAACGGAGCCTGGTCGTCGGCAGAACGAACGAGATCTTCTCCCGTTCTTGGATGAGTTCCTGTAACCGGGGGACGATCCAGGGGCGATGGTAAGTAATCCACCACCGCGTCAAGCATGAACTGTACGCCTTTATTTTTTAAGGCGGAGCCAACCAAAACAGGAATAAGTGCGTTGTTAATGGTGGCCCTGCGAATAATTCGTTTTACTTCTTCGATAGGCGGCTCGACTCCGGCCAAATACTGCTCCATGGCCTTATCGTCCTTTTCCACAACTTTTTCAATAAGTTCATGGCGAAGTTCTTTGGCGCGTTCCTGCAGATCCGCCGGGACGACGCTTTCCACAATGCGCTCCCCGTGTTCCCCTTCAAACCGATATGCTTTCATGAGAAGCAGATCCACCACTCCTTCAAATCTATCTTCCTCGCCAATAGGAAGATGCATGCGTATGGCGTTCGGGGTCAGCCGTTCAAGAATAGAAGCGAAGCTTCGCTCAAAGCTCGCGCCCGCCCTATCGAGCTTGTTGATAAAGCAGATGCGCGGTACGTGGTATTCGTCCGCATAGTGCCAGTTGGTTTCGCTTTGAGGTTCCACTCCCGCAACGCCATCGAACACTACCACAGCCCCGTCCAGCACCCGCAGGGAGCGTTTTACTTCAACCGTAAAGTCGATATGTCCCGGCGTATCTATAAGGTTAATGCGATACTCGTGCGTCTTTTTGTCTTTGCCGTAGGGCGTCCAAAAACATGCAGTAGCCGCCGAAGTGATGGTGATGCCGCGCTCCCGTTCCTGCTCCATCCAATCCATCACGGTATCGCCCTCGTGCACCTCGCCAATTTTATGCGAGATGCCGGTGTAAAACAAAACACGCTCGGAAACGGTGGTTTTTCCGGCGTCGATATGAGCAATGATGCCAATATCTCGTATACGCTCGAGAGGATAGTCTCTCATAAACAAAAACTCGTTATGTCGTTAACGAGTTGGCGAGCTCCCGCCTGAGGCGGATCCGCCTTTGGTGGAAATATGCCGATAGAATTGACCCGTTAACGCGTTAATGAAAATTTACCAGGAGAAGTGTGCAAATGCCTTGTTCGCTTCCGCCATCCGGTGAGTGTCCGCCTTTTTCTTTATCGCGTATCCCGTGTTATTGGCCGCATCGATAAGCTCTTCCGCAAGCTTTTGCGCCATAGGCTTGCCCTTCCGGGTCCTTGCCCCGTTAATAAGCCATTTGCACGCCAAAAACATTTTCCGTTCTCCCCGCACTTCACGCGGAACCTGATAGTTCGCGCCGCCCACGCGTCTGGATTTAAGTTCAAGCTGCGGCGTAGCGTTTTTTATGGCGGCGTCAAAGGCTTCAAGGGGATCCTTTTTTGTTTTTTCGCCCATGCGGACCAGCGCCGTATACATAATTCGCTCCGCAGTGGATTTCTTGCCCCGCTCCATAAGGTAATTAATAAATTTTGCGACGACGGCGCTCGCGTACTTTGCGTCCGGCTGAATGGTTGTTTTTAGTTTTCGTTTACGCCTCATACTCTATGATTTATTATCTTATTTTTTATCCTGCGGCCGTTTCACGCCATATTTGCTTCGTTCTTGTTTTCTATTTTCCACTCCTCCCGCATCCAAAACTCCCCGCACAATGTGATAGCGCACGCCGGGAAGATCTTTGACGCGTCCACCACGAATAACCACCACCGAATGTTCCTGTAAGTTATGCCCGATACCGGGAATGTAGGCCGTAACTTCCATGCCGTTCGTAAGCCGCACGCGGGCGATTTTGCGTAGGGCGGAATTCGGTTTTTTAGGGGTCATGGTTTTTACACTGATGCACACGCCGCGCTTGAAGGGCGAACTATAAAGTTTCGGCCTGTTTTTAAGCACGTTAAACCCGCGGGTCAGCACGGGGCTTTTTGATTTTACTTTTTGCGACTTTCGGGGACTCTTAATAAGCTGGTGGATTGTAGGCATGATGTTAGAAAAGATAGCACACGACCAATCTAAAGACAAGCGAAAGCGTAACAAGGTCTCTTCGCGCTGTCAAATAAAAACTTTTGAATAAAAAACAATCCTTGACAATCGTGGCTAATTTGTTAGTCTAATTTCTTCCGGTTCATTGAAATTTAAGAACAAGTTCACAAAGAAGGGGGCGCTTATTATGCATCAAGAAGTTGCGATAATCGGCTCGGGAATGACGCAGTGTCGGTCGCGGTGGGTCGAGAGAACATTTTGGAACCTTGCACAAGAGGCGGTTGCCGACGCCGTAAAAGACGCGGGCATCCATATCAACGAAATAAAGGCCGGTGTTGCGGGTATTTACAACGACATCTTTGAATTTCAGGCAATTCCCGAATCGGGTCTCCAGGGCATTGTCGGACTTGCGAACAAGCCTCTGATACGCGTTTCAAACGGTGGGGCAACGGGAGCCTACTCAATGCTTGCGGGCCATAACATGGTCGCAAGCGGCCAGTATGACCTTGTCGTGGTTTTCGGCGTTGAAAAGGCGCTGGATTGCTATGACTATGAGGCGCGTAGCGCCACACCTGCCGTGGTGCAGACCATTGGTTATTCGTGGGATCCGTGGTTCGAGCGTCCGCTTGGTGCGCATGCCTCGGAAAGTTACGCGGAGGTTGTACAAGCGTACATGGACGAACATCCAGGAGACCTCGCTCCGATGGCTCGCGCGAAAGTTGTGGAATTGTTGTGCCAGCACGCGCAGAACAATCCATACGCTCAGCGTCTGGGAGAGAAAGTAACGGCAGACCAAGTGCTTCGGTCGCGCTACATCGTCTATCCGATCAGGTCGCTTGAGACCTGCGTATACACCGAAGGGGCCTGTGCGCTTATTTTTGCCTCCGAAGACGTGGCACGCAGTATGCAACGCATCGGAAAGACCCCCGTCTGGATTTCTGGCGTCGGCGCGGCAAATGAGCCGTATTTTGTGGGACGCGATATCAGCCGCTATAAAGTCCTGCATCGCATCTATTCCGACTATCTTGCCACAAAGCAGGCTCTTGAGATGGCGCATCTTTCCATTAACGACATTCAGATCATTGAGCTGCACGATGCGTACATTCCGCAGTTCATGATAACGCTTGCCGAGATGGGTGTTACACCGCTTGGTCGGGCAAATGACCTAGTGGAAGAAGGTATTATTATGCCCGGCGGACGCCTCTTGGTAAATCCTTCCGGAGGTCTTGTCTTCGGCGGCCACTTTGTGGGCGGCTCGAACATGATGTCAACTTGGAGCGTGATGCGTGAATTCCGCGAACGCAATCTTCAGTTTGGCATGATTCATGGCACGGGCGCATCGCTTTCGATGTATGGCTCCGTATTCGTGCTCGAAAGGAGGTCGTAACATGGCAACCGAGAAAAAATTCGTCATTCCGCCAGCCATGCTACCCGAAGAGGGTATGCACGAGGTTGTGGGAAGAGACGGGGAGACGTATCTTGTCCGAAACGATGCAATGTTCACCGGCATACAGCATGCCCAGGGGGAATTTTCCGCATTCTTCCTTGCTCTGCGCGATGAGTGCCGCATCTTCGGGCACCGATGTCCGAGTTGTAGACATATCATCGTGCCGCCATTCGAGAAGCTCTGTCCTCCGTGCAATTTCGAGAAAATGACAAAAGAGTACGTGCAGGACGTCGGGATAACCGTAGCGACGCCCGTCATTACTGTTTTTGCTCCGGCGCGATTCAAGGAAGAAGTTCCGTTTGCGACCGGTAGAGTATACTTAGCCACAGAAGACCACAACTTTGCCGACACAGCCCTGTTTCTGCGCATGCAGACAACCAAGGGCGCTATTCGTCCGGGGATATTTGGAAAAGAAACTCCGGTGAAAATCGTGTTCCGTGATGTGCGGCGTGGCGAGATTCGCGATATCTTTGCGGTTCCGCAATCGGAACTTACCGAGACGCAAATAGCCAAAAGCCCGCTCTTGGAAAGCGACCTTGAGTGGAACAGGGTTGAGGAGCCTCATTGGACCGCAACACCTGAACGCATGGAGGCGCGTCAAAAAGTAGCCAATGGATTTAAGCTTCTTGGCGAACGCATCGCCGCAAGCTCTCGCGCAACAAAGGACCTGGCAAACTGGAAACGTAATATCGTGGTTCATACCGGCGGCGGAACGTTCTGGTTTGCTATTCAGGACGGAACGCTTGCCGTGCATGATGGGCCCTTCTATAGCAATCTTTATGGCGCGGCAGATCTTGTGCTGACCATTGAAGAGCCTGCACTGTTGCTTCATTGGGTAGAGGACGCACTCAACACAAGCGGAGAGGGACTGACCAGTCCTCCTCTGACTGACTTTGTCATCGAGGGAACGCTCTTGCTCAACAAGACAGAGCTTGAGACGATCACGCGGCTCGACCGCATAACCCGTTCGCTTCGCCGGGACGCAAACAAAAAGTAACTTCTTGGCGCACTTTCCGTGCGCCTTTTTATTTCGCAAAACACATTGACGGTCCGTTGGCGCAATGCTAAACGGTATTATATATGGCTCTTTTATAATTTTTGCATCATTCCATCGGAGGGATCTCATGACGAAAGACCAATTTGACTGGATGCCGACCAAAACGCATCTGCAAGATTCGCGCATCGGGAGCTTTATGCAGAAACACGGTATCGCAGACTTCAGGAAGCTTATAGAAAAATCGAATGCCGATGTATCTTGGTTCTGGACCGCCGCACTGGAAGATCTCGGATTCGAGTGGCATACGCCGTATCATGCGCTTTTTGACGACTCGCTGGGAATGCCGTGGGTAAAGTGGTTTTTGGGCGGGAGGCTCAACATCGTCCATCACTGTCTGGACCGCCATCTTCGCGACGGAAAATCCAAAAAAGATGCTCTTGTCTGGGAGGGAGAGGATGGTCTGATCCGCAAAATCACATATGGAGAACTCGCGCATTTGGTAGAAAAAATTTCTGCGGCTATGACGAGCGTCGGGGTGGCGAAGGGTGATGTTGTTGCAATGTGCATGGACCTCACCATTGAAGCGGTTGCTGTCATGTTCGCCTCCTTTAAAATAGGCGCAACGTGCCTTCAGACCGGAACGTGGCACGCGCCCGCGGAGCTTGCCGAAACTTTGCGTCGCGGTGCTCCAAAGATGCTATTTATTCACGAAAGTTTGCGTCGCGGAGGAGAAGAAAAAAGTCTGCAGGCGGCGATTGAATCCATAGGATCCGACAGTACGTTGCCCGTAACCGTCGTAGTTGTGCCAAGGATTGGCGCAAGCAAGGAAGAACGAGAAAGCGTTTCAGGTCCTTCCGGCGGGCGTATAAATAAATTTGGAATTCTGCTGGCGTCCGCAGAGAATAAGCCCGCTGTTAAAACACTGGCACTTGACGCGGAGACGCCGTCGCTCATCCTTTTTTCTTCCGGCACGACCGGGCGCCCCAAGGCCATTGTCCATACTCACGGAGGAGCACTCGCACAGGTTGTAAAGGAGGTGGGATACGCTTTTGACTGCCGCGAAAACGACGTTTTCTGCTGGACGACAAATCTTGGATGGATGATGGCGCCATGGGAAATAATCGGAACGATGTTCTTTGGCGCTACGCTGGTCCTTATCGAAGGATCTTGCGCGTACCCGACGCCGCACCGAATCTTTGAAATCATCCAGCGGCAGCGCATCTCCATCTTAGGCACAACGCCCGGCCACCTTCAGAAACTGCGGGACTGCTCCGAGCAGTACGGTCGGCATGATCTTTCGAGCCTTAGGATCCTTGGCTCCACTGGAAAAGTTCTTGACGCAGAACTTTGGAGCTGGTTCTTCACGACATTTGGAGACAAGAAGCTTCCCATCGTCAATATATTCGGCGGCACCGAGGTGCTTGGATGCCTTGGGTCCGCTCTTCCCATTATGCCCCTTAAGGCAGGAACGGTCGGGATGGCGGCTCTTGGAACTGGTTCAGACGTTTGTGATGATGGAGGAAATTCTGTCCGCGGACAGGCGGGAGATGTGGTTTGCCGCTCCCCTATTCCTTCCATGACCAGGAGCTTTTTCGGAGATCCTCAGGGATATTTAGATGCCTATTTCTCTCATGGGACGCATCTTTGGTGGCATGGCGACCGGGCGATCATTGACGAGGATGGTCTCTGGTTCCATCTCGGGAGATCGGATGATCTTATTATAAGGGATGGGGTGAAACATGATCCGGTAAAAATTGAGAGCGCGCTCAAGGCATTTCCCGGACCACCGCGTATTCGGGACGTCGCCGCGATAAGCACGACCGACAAGAACGGTCACGACCGCATCGTTTGTTTCGTCGTAATAGACGGGGCATTCGTGGAAAATGTGAAGGAATTTTTGCACGATGTGCGGGCCCACACGAAAATAACCTATGGAGCGCTCGGACAGCCCGATGAGGTTTATGTCGTCAGAGAGCTTCCGGTGAACCAGGCAAACAAGGTGCCGCACAAGGCATTACGGCTTATGCTTGAAGGAAAGGATGTGGGCGAAGTAGCGCTACAGAATCCTTGGGCACTTGAAGAAATACGCAGGGCGCTGAATTGTTAATGAGCGCTTGCAGCAAGGCATGTAATCCAAAAACTCCGTTCAAAATTCGAACAAGTTTTTATTAAAGACGGCGCACACCACTGCGCCGCTTTTCTTTTTCATCCACGCACCAGTCCCGCCAAGGCGGGACGGTACGGGGTTTCGCCCCGCACCAGAACACCGCGTCAAGAAACCATTAGTTCTGTTGGCGAAGCTTCATTTTTTCTGCTAAGCTCTATTTAGGATATTTAACCATCCATTCATATGTCCGGTGACGCTTCCCAAAAAGAAAAAGAGCTTTACAGCAAATTCAAAAATGCCTATGAAGCACATGAAAAACGTGTATGGGAAATTGAAAAAATCATGGCCAGGCTTAGCCAGGCAAAAAAAGAAGGGAGAAAAGATCCAGAAAGAGAACGGCAGCGCGAGGAAGCTTCTGCTCTTGTCCAAAAAGAGCTTGACGTCATCCAGCGGCTTGTTTTAGAGGCAAAAGAAGCGCTGGGTTCGCCAAAAAGCTTTCTCGGCGAGTCGGTTGATGCGAACGGGCTTACCTCGACAATTAGAAAACTCATTGAGCGGGAAGCGATTGAAAAGGCTGACCTCGCGTTTCCCTACACATTTCGAACAGCTCTTCTTAACGCCTTTCTGGAACGCGAAAAGCAAACAAGGGCATCGATTTATAAAAAACATGTTCGTAAGGGGTTCGGAAGTTCCGTTGAGAGTCTTATAGAGGAAGAACAGCAGAAAAACGAAGCCTATAGAAAACAACTCATGGATAAGTATCCGGACCTTCTATCCCCTAGTGATGTCGAGCTATTCAGCATGGCCTTTAAGCGCCGCATGGCTCGACATGGCGAAGAGGCCGTTTAAGTCGTAGATTATTGGGCGCATAGCTCAGCGATTAGAGCATCCGCCTTACACGCGGAGGGTCCTAGGTTTAAATCCTAGTGCGCCCACAATAAATTGTTCCATGTGAAACGTTAGTGTGTTTTTCTATGAAACAGGGCCACATGTTTCATGGGAAACATTTTTTAATCATGGATAGCCGTACGGAAATAGGCAGATCAGGAGAAGGTGCCGCATCAAGTTTTCTTATCAACAATAATTACCGCATCATCCACAGAAACTTCCACCTAGGAAGAATGGGGGAAATAGACATAATAGCAGAAAAAAGTGTTGGATTTTGGCCATTTTTAGAGAAAAGTCTAGTTTTTGTAGAAGTAAAAACGCTTGTCATAGGAAGTTTTAAGAAGGAATATGATCCAGAAATGCGCGTAGACGGCAAAAAACAAGAAAGACTTATAAGATTGGCCAGTCTATACCTCTCTAAAAACAAGATTAAGGCGGACACGCCGTGGCAAATTGATGTAATTGCTGTTGAAATAGAAAGTTCCACGGGAAACATAAAAGAGATTCGTCATCATGAAAACGCTGTTCATTTATAGAACTCTTCGTGTTTCATGAGAAACATTTTTATAATTCCACGTGAAACATTAATGTTTCACGTGGAATAGATGTTTGCGAACAAATTACTTATTTGATAGCATGATGCTGAAGTAAAATTTAATACTTGCGGGTATCGTATACCGGTATTATGCCACCTTGCCAAGGTGGAGAAACGGGTTCAATTCCCGTTACCCGCTCACCAAAATAAAACTGCCCCTTGTGAGTAGTTTTATTTTGGTCGAACTTGGGGAATTAAAGGGAGGTCCGGTGGACTTCCCAGGTTTTTCTGAGCCGGAGGAACGAGGAGAGGAAAAGAATTCCCGTTACCTGCTTCAAGATGCGACTCAATATGTTCTATAAAATTGGTATTCGCGACGAAGTCCCGATCCGCCAGAGGCGGAGAGGGAAAAATCCTCTCAGTTGCGGCTTTTTCTGTTTACGGATGATGAGAAGTTTGAACCTTTTTATGTTATAATTACCAATATGAACGAGAATCCGGTATCAGTTGTTGTTTTTTACGATATCAGTCACAAGCTGCTAATGCACAAAAGAAAGTCTTCTCCGGAAAAATGGGCCTTTATTGGTGGCGGCATCAAAACAAAGGAAGACCCCCTAGTAGCAGCGAAAAGAGAGGTTCAAGAAGAGCTAGGATACGAAGCAAAAAATTTACGTTTTTTTAGAAAATACGAAGTTTCTCGGGCTGGAGACATTAGCGCTGTTTACGTTTACATTGCTCCATTTCCAGGATTCGACCAATTCCACCACACAAAAGAAGGAGACATTAGAAGTGACCTGCATTTAGTTACCATAGAACAAGCGAAAACTTTGCCAAGCTTCCCGGTGGCCTATCAAATAATGGAAGACGTTGTAAATTTCTTGAATAGGGCATAGCAATTTCCAATGCTGCTATTCCAATAGGTTCGAACAACGCATAACCCGTTCAAGTTGATCCAGTCGAAGTGTTTATGGGTGAGGAGAAATCTGATCGCAAGGATCTGGACAGGAAAGTCAAAGTATGCTAAAATGTCCTGTTCGTTCAAATTCAGGAAAACTTTCCGGAAGGAGGATGCATAAATGGCTGGTTGGTCAGGAATTTACACAAATGATCAGGAGGTTGCCAGAAGCCTTATTCGGCAACTTACTGAAATGGGGTTGGTGATAGAAAGCAGAGCGTCAACTGACCCGAGCATCTCACTTTGGAAGAACGGGGTCTGGTTTTGGCTGGATCTGCCGGGTTACTTCCATCCTCTTTCCAAGAAACTGTTTGAGCTTGCGCGCGACATTATGCAGCCGAGGGAAAAACAAGAAGTATACATAAGCCCGAAAGACCTGCAAAGTCAAAACGCCGACAAGTCACAGGAGGGCGCGGGAGCCGTGCTGGTCTATCAGGCTGCCAACAACACTACTGAAAGCGGGTTCTACGTTGAGTTCGCCGACGGGGCGGAAACCGAGGCCCACTTCTTTGAGAACCCAGAGGATAAATGCAGTGATGGCTCAAATGAGATTGCCGCAGAATACTTCCTGAAACGCCACAATCTGGAAATTCACACGGACTTTCCCGATAACTGGAGAGTCGTAGAAGATTATGAACTGACAGAAAAAGCTCTACAAGAAGTGGAAAGAGAACATAGTTCTATACCAGCGGCGCGATAATCTCGCTCCGTTTTTTCTTTTCCAGCAGAAAAACTTGGCACCCCAAACCAGAGTTGTTATGGGCGACACGGTTGGGGGCAGTCACAAATCGTAATCGCTAAGACGATTTCTGGTTCATGGGCACAAACCACCCACGCCCACCACAGCGGTTCGAACAACGCATAACCCGTTCCAAAAGAAAAAGTCCCTTAGCGGGACTTAAATTAATGAATTCGGACGGTTACCCTGAAAGATCTTGTCGGTGATTTTTGTTTTCCGAACGGCCGCCGATACTCCAGCTCAACCACGCAAGAGTCTTTCTTCTTGGCTTTGAGCCTGAAAATCTCCACGGTCTTCATGTTGGGGTATCCCTGCTCCGGCTCCCGGAGATTCTTGCCGACAAACTCCAGCAATCTCTTATCGTATTCGGCAAGTTGCCACGAGTAGCCGGTTCCCGGTTGACCTGGAAGTTCAATGACCAAAAAACTTCCTTTTGCCACCTCAACGGTCTTCCCGTTGTCGGCCTCCGTAACCAGCGCCGTTCCGGGCTCCGAAGCGATTGAAAAAGAGCAAATTGACAGCAAGGCGAGAAAAAGAACGGAAACAAAAAGTCTACTCATTGGGGCCTCCCTCCTGCGCAGAAAATTGAAGAACACCAGAAGAATATCATAAATATGTGGACATAGTCGAGCGCGAGAGCAAAAACGTTCACATGCCACCTTGCCAAGGTGGAGAAACGGGTTCAATAAAATGTTCGTAGGCGACGACTGCTTGACTTTGAGATAAATCTTGCTAGGATAAGGATGACTTTACGGAGGCAAGAAAGATGATACAACTGTTACTGCTTGGGCTCGGATCGTTTATTGTTGTAGCGCTGCTGGTTTTGGTCGGTCTGAAAATTGGATTGAAAATCGGGGGTTCTTTTTTGAACTTCCTCATGGTTTTTCTGCTCTTCGCGCTTAGTGTTGTTGGAACAGTCGCTCTTTACCACCCACACATTCTGTACTTTCTTTACTTCCTTGCTTTTGTTCCGTCGCTTTTTGGAGCGGTCTTGGGCATCGGATGGAAGCTATTACGGGGACAATCCGCACAATAAGATTTCACGGTGGCAATTTTTGCCACCTTTCTTTTTGCGCACCTGCCAGCGCAAAGACGATTCAGAACGGCGCCCCCGCACGCCTTATCGATTTTTTACGCGCTTTTAGGACGGGTCCATCAAAGCGCGCAAGCGGCAGAATTCGCAGTCTTTTTCATCGCACCGCCGGTTCCAGAATTTCAAGTGCGTGATTTCATCGGCAACGCGCTCAATGGTCTCTATCAACTCTTTTTTTTCTGCTTCGGTAATCTCAAACAGCTCTCGCCGATACTTACCCCGCTCATCCGGCTCCAGAAAATCAATAATGCCGGCTTTCATGTGATATGTTTTTTCGGGCTTCAAATCGAGAAGTAATTTGTAGAATACAAGTTGTCGCTTATATTGGCCACTCCGCTTGTCCCGGGTTTTGCCTTCTATCCAATTGCGGCTCTGGGGTTGTTTGGTTTTGTAGTCCACTACAGCCACGCTTCTTCCGTCGGCATCCAGCTCCAACTTATCAAGGTTTCCGGTAAGTTTGATGTCTTTACCGAGCAACACTCCCGGTACCCTGAATTCGTTTATGGTCTGGGCGCTCCATGTCTCGTGCCAGGCATCAAAGTACCCTCCGAGCGACACGCCTCCTTTTTTTATAAGCGCCTCTTTGTCGCGTCTGCCAAGAGCCTTGTGGGCCATGTCTTGTCGGAATGCATCGAGTAAAAAATTCTTGTTCGTGTCCTTTCCCTGATTTCTTGCGTCAAAAAACATCTGCAAAGCTTTGTGCGCAGCAATGCCATATATTTGGAGCGATGTCGGGGAGGAGAACCAGCGCAGCAAATTCTGATAAAAAAATCGCCACGGACACGACAGATAGTTATTGAGCGCTGTCGCATTCAGTCCTCGCTTCCTGAAAATTTCCGAGAAATATTCTCTTCCGGGTGCCGCAAGTTCGTGCGGTGGAGCCATAAACGCCTCTCTTCTCTCCGAGAATGCTTTTTCAAACTCATCTCCGGCGTGCGCCTCGCGCAGATTCTCCCGTATTTCTTCTATGAATTGGCTCGGGACAAGCTCTCTGCCATCGGAAGAGGTCTGGCTATAAGTAATACACGAGACGCGTTTTGCTCGGGTAAGCGCCATGTAAAAAAGCCTTCGCTCGTCCTCGTTTTTCTCCATTTCTGAAACGTCCGACACCGTCCGGAACGGAAGTTCAAAATATTTGCGCGACCGCTTATTGCCCCAGTGGCCGTCCGATGCCCCGACAATGAACACCGCTTCAAATTCCAGTCCCTTGGCTTTGTGCGCGGTCATCAGGCGCACCGCCTCCTCAAGACGCGCGCCGCGTTCTCTGATCGTAGCTCCATGCGAGCGTAGCACCTCCAGATATTCCATGAGATCGCGCAATGCGGCGTCCTGGTGGTTTTCGGATATCTTTTTTACTTCATCAAAAAACGCGCCGACAGCTTCCATGTTTTTGGCATAATTGCCGTGTTTGAGTGCGTGCTCGAGAAATCCGGACTCACGCATGAGCCTGGAGATGAATTTCGCAAGTTCCTCGTTCTCGCTCTGTTGTTTCCAGCGTGCCAATTTCTCGTACAAATCTTTGATTTTTGCCGGTTCGCGAACGCCAAGCATATCCAAATTCTCTGATCCAGAAACCAGCATCCAAAGCGATACGCGCTTCTCGTCATCCGTGGCGCGGATGAGTCGGTAGATATCCATGGGGTCGAGTGCCAAAAAATCAATGTGTAGAATTCGTGCCAGCGCCTCGTCTTCTCCAAAGCGCCAGATCGCATTGCATAAGGCCACGAGTTTCATGATAAGGCGATTGGCCAGCACGTTTCGGTCCGACTCGATGACAAAAGGTATGTTTTGCGCGGCAAAAAAATCGGCGATGGGCAGCGCATCCCTATTCTCGCGATATAGTATCCCCATATTCTTCCAGGGAACGCCTTGGGAAAAGAGCTCCTTTACACGTCCGGCAAGAAAAAGAAGTTCTGCCTCCGGCAACGAGAACTTCCAGACCTGTACAAGATCCTTCCCCTTTTTTTCTGCCGCCTGAAGCGAGCCTCGCCTTAGAGGGCGGGCGGCTCGCAGGGGGAGCGACAGCACCGCTTTGTTCTTTTCTATGAGCGATTGCGCCGAATCCAGGATGGTCTGCGTAGAGCGGTAATTTTCTTCCAGTGAAATGAACTTTGCATCCGCGTATTTATTCTTAAAGTAAAGAAAATTGTCGAGCGATGCTCCCTGGAACCGGAAAATCGCCTGCTTTTCATCTCCCACCACAAAGAGGTTCGGGTTCGGATAGAAACTTGCCAAAAGCTCGAGCACTTTGTTCTGGGCACCGTTGGTATCCTGATGCTCGTCAACGAGGATATACTGATAACGTTCCTGCAGTTCTAGCAGAAAATTCTTGTCCGACTCCATGGCCTTTATGGTTTCCAGGATCATGTCGTCGAAATCATACAACTTCCGCGTCCGCAGCACTTCCTGATACCGGACGTATATTTCGGAAAGCTCTTTGTTCCGGTTCAGCTTTTCCAGCCGTCTTTGTGCCGAACCCTTCATTTCATTCTTGTATTTCCCTTTGGTGTGGTGCAGATCGTCGCGCGACTCAAACTCCTCTTTCTCCCTTTTTACCAATTCGGCAAACGCGTCGAGACCGAATCCTTCTCGCTTGATGTCTTTGATGGCCTTGAGAATTTCCGGTACATAGTAGAATTTCTCCGCGAACGGCCGGAGGTTCGTCCAAGAACCTTCTTCGATGATAGCGCGCAGGATGGCCATGGCATCGGCGGGCATGCAGTGTCTGCCGCCCATAATAGCCGGATATTTTTCCGGATATTGCTGGATAAGCGCGTTGCAAAACCCATGGAACGTTCCGATGCGGACGTAATAGCCGCGGCTGCCGATAAGCGCAACAAGCCTGCGGCGCATGTTCGCGGAAGCAGCTTCGGTGAAGGTGAGCGCCAGGATCGCTTCGGCGGGCGTGTCGGTGCGGGCTAAAATATTGGCAATGCGGAGCGTCAAGATCTGTGTTTTGCCAGTACCGGGTCCGGCGACAACCATGACGGGTCCTTCAATGTTTTCCACCGCCTCGCGTTGCCGGGGATTTAGTTTTTGCATCTCCGTTTCAAAGGGGGTCATGTTGTCGGATGTTACACCTCTCTCCATAGTAGTATAGAGCAGCAAAAAGAAAAATACGCTGCAATTTGTGCAACGTATGTTCGAGTTAAGACGGCTTCACGATAACCGTTACGAATTTTTCTGGTTTCAGCGTTTGCGCGCGAAGCGCCTCGACCTCTTCAAGAGTGATAGAAGAGATAATTTTGCGTTGTCGCGGGAAGTAGCGCTCCAAACTTTTGAGCGGCCAGTGTTTTTGTGCTGTGCCAAGAATATGTCCTGACCAGTCTTCCAGTTTCTCCGGCGTGAGCATATGCAGGTCGTCAAGCGACTCCTGTACTTCCTCGAAAGTGCTTTGATCTTGCAGGGGCGTAAAGACCGAGCTCTCAATAAGTTCCCGGACCGTATCAATGCGCGAAGAGAGGGTTTCCACATAGGCCGCGAAATAGTAGCCAAGCGGATGGGCGCCCGATATTCCGCCCCATAACGCATATGCAAAACCTCTTTTCTCTCGCACCTCGTTCCATAACCGCGACGTCTGGCCGCTCACCAAAAGCCGCATCAAGAACGTTGACATCTGACGCGTCCGCTCGTTCTTGAAGATGGGAAACTTGCAACCAAAAAGCAGGGTTGCCTTTTCGCTTTTAGGCCGCTCAATAACAACCTCCTGCTTTTCGGGCAGCACTCCGTACTCGTCGTTCCATGCATTGTGCAGCACGTGCCCGCGTGGCAGAGCAAGGTGTTTTTCCAGTAGCGAGAGGACCTGGTCGTGGCGGACGTCCCCGATGGCAAGCGCGATGGTGTTTTTCGGGACAAACCACTTCGCCTTCTCGCGCAGAAGATCTTCCCTGGTAACATTCTGGACTCCTGAGGGCGAGCCTACGCCATGAATGCGCAGAGGATTTTCCCGCCAGAGCTCCTTCCAGAGCGCAATGTAGGCGAGGTAGTTGTCTTCGTCGTGGTCGCGCGCTATCTCATTGAGCACGACCTCTTTTTCTCTTTCAACCTCTTCGACGGGGAATCGGGAGTTGCAGTAGATATCGCACATCAGATCACACAAGAGCGGAAATTTTCTTGCGATCGCTTCTCCCTCAAATCCTATCTCAATGTGCCCGGTATGGGCATTGCGCTCAAGTAAATTCCGTCGAATGAAGGAGTTAATATCCGCAATGCTTCTTCTGGCAGTTCCTTTGAACGCCATATGTTCAAAATAATGGAAAAGCCCTTTTTTGCCGGGTGGGTCATAAGCAGACCCTACTCCCGCGACCAGTTCTAGATGCGTTTTTTTTGAAGGAACGCGGCAGGAGATGATGCGCAGGCCGTCATCACGAACCGTTTCTTGGATTTTCATGAACCACCCCCGTATGCTTGCCAGCCCAGTATGGACCATAAAATCTCATTGTCAATCATTCATTCTTGTTCAAAATTCTCTTACTGGGTATACTCAAACAGTGAAATTGGATAAAAACTTTTTAAAAGATACGCTTATATCGTCGAGGGGCATTCTTGTCGGCACAACATTCGCAAGTTATGTTCTCGGTCTTCTGCGCGACCGGCTTTTTGCGCATACCTTTGGCGCGGGACAGGAGTTGGACGCTTACCAGGCGGCTTTTTTACTTCCGGATTTTCTTTTGAATTTTTTGATCGCCGGGGGGCTTGCTGCGGCGTTTGTGCCGCTCTTTCTTGAAGCGAAATCAAAAGATCCGAAACAGGCTATACTGTTTGCCAGAACAATAACCACGATCTCCGCGCTTTTAATGCTTGGGGTTGGCGCGCTGCTTTTCATCTTTGCGCCCTAT
Source organism: bacterium (assembly GCA_030649025.1). NCBI lineage: Bacteria > bacterium. Next base: position 31,424 of record JAUSGO010000004.1, read on the forward strand.
CTTGCGACACTCGTTGCTCCCGGGTTCGGCGCAGAAAACCATATACTTCTGGTGCGTCTCGTGCGCGTGCTTGCGTTTTCTCCCACGATATTTGCGGCGTCAAACGCCTTGGGCGGCATTCTTGTCGCCGAAAATCGATTTCTCACCTATGGACTTGCACCGGTGTTCTATAACGCGGGCATTATCGTAGGAACATTCTTTCTCGCGCCCCATTTTGGTATTTTGGGCGTTGCATACGGCACCATAGGCGGCGCCCTACTGCATCTTGCCGTTCGACTTTTGGAACTTAAAACATTGCGCTTTCCCATCCGCCCCGCGTTCCACATGAAACTTCCCCAATTCATTCCGTTTTTACGCCTGTCCCTTCCTAAAATGTTCGGTCACCCTGTGGAGATGGCAACATTTTGGGGATTTACCGCGCTTGCCTCGACTCTGCCAAGCGGCAGTATCGCAATATTGAACTTCGCGAGAAATTTTCAAAGCGTTCCCATAAGCCTTATCGGTATCTCGTTTGCGACGGTGTCGTTTTCGCTTCTTGCCAAGGCCCACGCCGAGAAAGACCGCGATCGATTCAATGCCGAGCTTAATCGTACGATGCGGCATATCGTGATGTTGAGCGTGCTTGCGGCACTAGGCATGTTTTTTTTCCGAAACCTCATTATCTCGCTTCTCATCGGCGGGGGATCGTTTGACGAGCATGCAGTGCGTGAAACTGCGCTGCTGCTTGGCGCGTTCACCCTCTCGATTCCCTTTGAAGCCGTAAGCCATCTGCAGGCGCGCGCGTTTTATGCGGCGAAAAATACACTTTTACCTGTTTTGGCGGGCGCATTCAATCTCATAATCTCCGTTTTTTGCGCATGGATGCTTATTGGTACATTCGGGCTTTTGGCCCTTCCGCTTGGGTATGCGATAGGAACCCTTGCAAAAGTCATTGTCCTTGGCATTCTTTTGCCAAGACAACTTAAGAATATTTAAATTTTTTTCTCGGATTTTGAGCGCAGAATTTGTCAGCAATAAAACCCGGCCATTGGTGATGGTCGGGCGTTTAGTACACCTCAGAATTGTGTGATGATGAGCACCCAGTCGTTCACGTACTCGTCACGCAGTGTTCCGTTGGCGTCCTTTGTGGCACGGATAGCAAACACCTTCCAGGTGTTCTTAATGTGTTCCATGAGTAGGCGGTTGAATGTTTCGTCTCCCGGACTTGAGAAGATGTGCGTGTCTTCAATGTTGCCGCCCAGTGAGACCTTCAGAGCAAAATACATCGTTTTCCCTCGAAATTTTCGAATAGCTCTGTTTAGCTCCCGGTTTTGTGTATCGGCCGGAGGATCAGGACGGCTGAAAACAAAAGCTCTTGTGTCGCTTCTGCCTCTTCCGAAACCCGCGCCGATGCCGCCGCCCTCTCCACCGCCCGTCCCGCCGCCGCTGCCGGGGCCGTAACCGCCGCCGCTGCCGGGGCCTATGCCCGTCCCAGTGCCCGCGCCGATACCACCCGCAGATCCCTCGCCATCGGAAGTGGGATTGGGTATGGGGGCCATGGCATCTCCCACAGTATCGGGAAGTGCGGGAATGGGAATTTGTGATGCGTCAATTGAGCCCTGCAAAGAAGGAGGTTCGGGAATATCCGGATCTATATTCGGCGATGCAACGGAAGGCACGACAATCTGCGCCCGCTTAATGTCGGGAAGTTTTCCGGCAGAGGGCGGCTTGGGAGAATTTTTCCCTCCGCCTCCGCCGCCTCCGCCAATATCCGTCGAATCCATTTTTGGCATGTAAAGCAGGATGTACGGCGGACGGGTTTCGGCAACCATCGGTCTTTTTTGGGTCTTGCGGCCCATGAGCATCGCCAAGAGCACGACAATGGTTATGGTCATCGGATAGACCAAGCAAGTCGTTGCAAGCTGCGCTACCCATCTGTGACGGTTTTCTTTTTCTACCTGGACGACAAGATTTGTCGTCGGTTCGCAAATGCCCAGCGTGATAATGCAGGTGTTTCGATGTATATTCGTGTTTTCAAGTAGCCGCTCGACACTTCTCAAGGAAGCACGATCGGCTAAGTTTCGCATTATTTTGAGAAACACCGATGCGCCCTCCTTGTGAGATTGATGTGGATGTCGCATATCGTAGCACCATAACCGGCTATTGACAAGTTTTTCCATATAGCTATACTAGAAGGGTACAAGCCGCCTTAATAAAGGGTGGTTTTTTGATTAAGAAATTTAAAAATCAAAGATCAAAAATCAAAATTAAGGAGTGAAAATTTTTCTTCAAAAAACTTTCACGATACTCCAAAATTTTGCATTTTGAGATTTGCATTTTGAATTTTACTACCGTGGATCAAAAACAATTTCTTTCGGCGCTTACGCAGATATCCGAAGAAAAGGGCATATCGCGGGAACGCGTTATTGAAACAATAGAAATGGCTGTCGCCGCGGCCTATAAGCGCGAATATGGCCGCAGAGGACAGATCGTGCGGGCAAAAATGGATCCCGAAACGGGCGTGATGTCATTCACGCAGGTGAAGTTGATTGTGGAACCCTCAATGCTAAAAACAGAGGAAGAGATTGCCCAGGAGGAAAAAGAAGCGACGGAACGCATTGCCGCGGCTGCGACGGCAACGCCGGAGGAAAAAAGACTTCAAAAGAAGCGGGAAATGGAGGCCGAAGAACTACTCGAGAAAATTCCCGAATCGGAAGAGGAGAAAAAAATAAGATTCAATCCCGAGAAGCACATTCTTCTGGAAGATGCCCGGAAAGAAAATAAGGATATTCAGGTCGGCGAAGAGTTTATTACTTCGCTCGAGACGCATTCGGATTTCGGGCGCATTGCGGCCCAGACCGCAAAACAGGTTATTATCCAGCGCATCCGCGAAGCCGAACGAGATGCGATATTTGCCGAGTATAAGGGAAAGGAATGGGAACTGGTGAGCGGTATTGTGCAGCGCATTGAAGGACAGAGTGTTTTTGTGGACCTTGGCAAAACCATCGCAACGCTTTTCCCCGAGGATCAGCTGCCCACGGAAAACTATCGCATAGGCCAGCGCTTGAGATTCCTGCTCATCAGGGTTGAAATGACGCCCAGAGGCCCCTTGGTACTGCTTTCCCGGTCGCATCCCATGGTGCTTCGCAAGCTCTTCGCCCTGGAAGTTCCCGAAATAGCCGCAGGAACCGTGGAGATCAAGTCTATAGCGCGCGAAGGCGGCTCACGAACAAAGGTGGCGGTGGCGTCAAAAGAAGAAGGCATTGATCCCATCGGTTCCTGCGTCGGACAGCGCGGCACGAGAGTGCAGACGGTCATTAACGAGATCGGCGGAGAAAAAATAGATATCGTCGAGTGGTCCGAGAATCCGGAAGTGTTCGTTGCCCACGCGCTTTCCCCCGCAAAAGTTCTCGATGTAACGCTCTTTCCGGACGAGCGCAAGGCGATAGTGGAGGTGCCGCCGGACCAGCTTTCGCTTGCCATCGGGCAGAAAGGACAAAACGTGCGGCTTGCCGCAAAACTAACCGGCTGGAAAATAGATATCAAAGGCGCGGAATTACCGGCGGAGGCAAGCGTTGAAGAAGACGTCGCGACAGAAGGCGACGCCCAAGAGGCCACGCTCTCTGAGCCCGAGACAGAAACGCCCGCTTCGCAAAGCGCTTCTTCGGCAAGCGAAGAAATTCAGCCAGCCGCGGAAGAGAAGGTAACAGATGCGGCAAAGGAATAAATTAGGGGGTGGTCTTTGAAAATTGAAAGAAGGAAGTTTTTTGAGTGGGACAAGACAACGCAAATGCAACTGAAGCGGGCAACGCTGCCCGGGGGATACTTGAAGCATTTCATACGGTTATTTCCTGAATCGCCGACGATTGTTGTATTCGAACAGAAGCGTATTAAGGGGTGGGCCTTTGCATTCTTTCACGAGGGTACGACGGATCTGTTTCTTTTTGTTCACAGACAATACAGAAGACAGGGCGTGGCGACGTTGCTTATTACGGAGGCCATGAAAGACTTTCCGACAATCATGCTTGCCAAATGGAATGGGGTGACGGCGCGGTTTTTTCAAAAAATGCACAGAACACATCCTTCGAAAGTGCAGGTCTATGATTGGTGGAAAAGCCTTTCGAGGTACTCGAAACTTCTTCAACTCACGCCAGCCTCATAGCCCGCCGTCTACCCGGCGGTTTTTTGTTTGTCTCCGGTGCGGATTCCTGGTATGCTAAAAAATGCATGAAACAAAAAATAAAAGTCGGCATTATTTTTGGTGGCAAATCAGCAGAACACGAAGTGTCTTTGCAGTCTGCAAAAAATATCATTGCGGCTCTCGACAAGGAGAAGTATGAATCGGTGCTTGTGGGCATTGATAAAGAGGGCCGGTGGCACCTTGCCGATGATTCTGAATTTCTGCTTCATGCCGAAGATCCAAAGCTTATTGCGCTGAATAAATCAGCCGCTACCCCTCTTACCGTTTCTCCCGGAGACGGCAAGCGGGGCCTCGTTGCCTTTCCTCTCAGGAAGGATGGAGAAGGATCCATTGATGTATTGTTCCCCGTGCTTCACGGGCCGTTCGGGGAAGATGGAACCGTGCAGGGGTTGTTGAAACTTCTCGACGTGCCCTTCGTTGGCGCTGGTGTTTTGGGTTCTGCCGTGGGCATGGATAAGGATGTTGCAAAGCGGCTTTTTCGAGACGCGGGAATTCCTACGGCAAAATTTATTGCATACCGCGCATCCGGCGGGATTCCTGATTTTGACGAGGTGGAAAAACTGGTCGGTCTGCCTCTTTTTGTAAAACCGGCAAATCTCGGCTCTTCCGTGGGCATCCATAAGGTAAAGAACAAAAACGAATTTACCCGGGCATGCCAGGACGCGTTCCAGTATGACGAAAAGATCCTTGTCGAAGAATTTATCAATGGACGGGAAATAGAATGCGCAGTTTTGGGCAATGATGACCCGATAGCGTCGCTTCCGGGAGAGGTGATACCGCGGCACGAATTTTATTCCTACGAGGCCAAATATATCGACGAGCAGGGCGCAACCCTGCAAATTCCTGTAAAACTTCCGCCCGCTGTTGTAAAAAAAATCCAGCAGTTGGCTCTGCGAGCTTTTAAGGCGCTGTGTTTAGAAGGTATGGCGCGCGTGGATTTCTTTTTGAGAAATGGCACCGAAGCGCTTATAAACGAGGTGAATACCATCCCGGGTTTTACCAATATCAGCATGTATCCGAAATTGTGGGAGGCAAGCGGCCTCTCATATGCGAAACTCATTGATAAATTAATCGAGCTTGCCATGGAGAGGCATGAGAAAGAGAAAAAACTAAAAACATCCGTTGGGTGATGCGGCATACGCCTTCAAGGAAGCGAAAGAGCGTGCGAGCGTTCTTTTTTGTTTCTTTTGGCGCCGCCTTGACGGGGCATCATGGTAAGAGTATGATAAGTATGAAATATCATTCACTAAGCATTCCCCTATGAAGCTCGATAAAGCGTTCTTAGAGCGCGCAAAAAAACTGCATAACCAAGACCGGCTTTACGGAACGACCACGATGGGTGCACGGGGGCAGGTGGTCATTCCCGCAAAAGCCCGGGCGGATTTCAAGTTGAAGGCCGGAGATCAACTGCTCGTTCTTGGGAAGTTCGGCAAGGTTTTGGCGTTCATGAAAGCGGATCAGATGGAAGAGTTCGTTAATATGATCATGGATCATGTTGCGGGCACTTCTGCGGAGTCTTTAGCCAAAACACACATCACAAAGTTATTCGGCTCGCTTAAAAAATCTAAGAAAAATTCATAATATATGAAGCTACGTACAAAAATCGTTCTGGGAATTATTGTTGTCACAACTATCGGCGGCATTTCATACCGTCTTATTTGGGGCGGGAACGCCGCCGGCAATATCCAGACCGACTGGGTGAAAAAACAAAACCTGCGATCCACGGTGCTTACCACGGGACAGGTTGTCTCTTCAACGGACCTTGCTTTGGGCTTCAAGGCAAGCGGTGTTGTAAAGAAGATTTCGGTCAGAGAGGGCGATGTGGTGAAAGAGGGAGAAACTCTGGCCATGCTTGATCAAACCGATGCCTATGCTTCTTTAACGTCCGCCCAAGGAAGCCTCGCGCAGGCCAAAGCTAATTACGACAAGGTGCTTGCCGGTGCCTCGAGCGAGGCGATAGCGGTTGCAGAAAAAGCGGTTGAGGCGTCCCAGGTTGCACTGGATAATGCAAACACGAACCTTCAGAGCATCAAGGCTACACAGGAGACCGCCGTGGTTAATGCTTATGCCACACTGCTTAATACGTCTTTTTCGGCGGTGGCGGGTTCCGGCAATCTGGATAACGTTGTTCCCACCATTACCGGCACCTACATTGGTTTGCAGGAAGGAATATATCAGATCAGTCTTTTAAACAGCGGCAACGGTCTTCGTTTTCAAACTCAGGGACTTGAAAGTTCTTCGGGCGATGTAAAAACAACGCCGGTTTTTATGGGCACGAAGGGTCTCTACATCACGTTCGCATCGACCCCATCCATCGCAGACACCTGGACCGTGAACATTCCAAATACTTATGCCTCTGCTTATGTTTCCAACAACAATGCCTATCAAGCAGCGCTAAAAGCGCGCGAAAGCGCCATAGCGAGTGCTCAGGCGCAGGTGAGTTCCGCCCAGGCAGCTCTGCTTCAGGCTCAAGCGTCCGAAGCTTCTACGCGTGCCCAAGCGCGGCCGGCCGATATTGCGGTTGCAAAAGCACAAATACTTTCTGCGGAAGGTCAGGTGAAGACCGCACAAGCTCTTGTGGAGAATACGACACTGAAAGCTCCGGCGGACGGTACGATAACCCAGGTGGATATCAAGGTGGGCGAACAGACTACGGCATTGAAGGAGATTATTGTGTTGCAAGATGTGGGAAATTTGCATGTAGAGGCGAATGTCTCTGAGGCGTCGATTGCATCGCTCAAATCCGGTCAAGACGCGGATCTTACGTTTGATGCGCTGGGTCCGGACCGGCATTTTGCAGGGAAGGTAGAAAGCATTAATCCGGCCTCCGTGGTCATTTCGGGCGTGGTGAACTATAAGATCACGGCAAGCTTTGAACCCATTCCCGACATCAGGCCCGGCATGACGGCCAACATGACCATTCTTGCCGCGAAGAAAGAAGGAGTCCTTGCCGTGCCGCAGCGCGCGGTCATCAGCAAGGACGGTAAAAAATTCGTTCGGGTCATTGATGACGCAAAGAGGAAGGCCTATCACGAAACAGAGGTGGGAACGGGACTTGAGGCGGATGGCGGGCTTGTTGAAATAATCTTTGGTCTTTCGGAGGGGCAGGAAGTGGTGACATATATCAAGGCATAATATGCATTTGATCCGGGTAGAAAAATTGATGAAGGATTACACGAATGAAGATGTGGTAACGCAAGTGCTGCGCGGGATTGATTTTATCGTGGAGCCCGGCGAGTTCGTTGCCATTATGGGGCCGAGCGGCTCCGGAAAGTCTACGCTCATGCATATTTTAAGTTTTCTGGACCGGCCGACCTCGGGGTTTTTTGAGTTCGAAGGCAAGGATACAAAAGATTTTTCCGATGAGTATCTGGCCGAGCTTCGGAATGAGCGCGTTGGATTTGTATTCCAGTCATTCAATTTACTTAGCCGGACCACGGTGCTGGACAATGTGAAGCTGCCTCTTATCTATAGTAAGAAGAAAGAACAGGACCGGCTTGCCAAGGAAGCGCTTGAGGCAGTCGGCCTTTCGCATCGGCTCGATTATTTCACCAATCAGATCTCCGGCGGCGAAAAACAGCGCGTGGCCATTGCCCGGGCTTTGGTGTGCGATCCGGCGGTTATATTCGCCGATGAGCCGACGGGAAACCTGGATTCAAAATCGGGACATTCCATCATGCGCATTTTACAGGAGTTGAATGCACAGGGGCGCACCATTATCCTTGTCACTCACGAAACCGACACGGCAAACCACGCAAAACGCGTCATTCGCATCAGGGATGGCGCGATAATTTCGGACGAACCGGTCAAAATTCGGACCATGGCTACGGCGGAAAGCGAATTAACGAAATAAAATGAGCTTTCTCTCCACCATAAAACTGGTTGTCCGCACACTGCTCGCCCGCAAGGGGCGTTCTTTTCTTACGATCCTGGGCATCATCATCGGTGTCGGCGGGGTCATAACCATCATCGCGCTGGGAGCCGGGGCGCAAAGCCTGGTGCTGGGACAGGTGACGAAACTCGGGACCAATCTTCTCTATGTTCAGCCCTGGACCGGAAGCGAGAACGGTCCTCCTTCCACCGTGTTCGGCGTGGTCATAACCACCCTGACCAACGAAGATGCCGATGCTCTGCGCGATAAGGGACGCGTGCCACATGCCGTGGCAGTCAACCCATCGGTACAGGGTACGGCCACAATCACCTGGGGCACCGCAAACGTAGATACCAATTTTACCGCAACGGATTTCAACTATCCTGTAGGCGTCAACTTTACTATGCGCGAAGGGAGATTTTTCAGCGAGCAGGAAGATCGGGGCGATGCCAACGTTATTGTATTGGGCAGCACCGTGGCAGAAGAGCTTTTTGGCGGCACCGGAATAGACCCGGTGGGGCAGACAGTGAAGGCAAAAACCGCTTCGCAAAAAGAACCGGGCGGCATACCCTTGCGCGTTTCGGGCGTTATCAATTCTCGGGGAAGCTCCTTTTTCCAGGATCAGGACGATATGGTGTTCATGCCCCTGGGCATCGGGCAAAAACAGATGCTTGGCATCCGGTATCTGCAGGGCATCGGTATCAAAGTAGATTCGGCCGATACGGTCTCTTCAACGGCGGCGGATATAACACAAGTGCTGAAAGAAAGACATCGTATCAAGGAAGATGTAGATCTGGATTTTATCATTCGCAACCAGGCGGAAGCCATCAACATTTTAAGCACCATTACCAATGCGCTAAAACTTTTCCTAGTCTCCATGGCGGGGATCGCTTTGGTTGTTGCCGGAATCGGCATTTTAAACATCATGCTTGTGACAGTTGCCGAGCGCACGCGTGAAATTGGGCTCCGCAAGGCCGTGGGCGCTACGAACGCCGCTATCCGAAACCAGTTTTTATTTGAGGCCGGTACCTTGACGCTTCTTGGCGGAATGTTCGGGATCGTGGGAGGGGTTGTTGTCTCGTATCTTGCGGCTATCATCATGCGCTCTTTAGACTACGACTGGGCTTTTGTCATCTCGCCGTCGTCGGTGGTGCTGGCAGTGGGCGTTTCCATTCTCACCGGTGTCGTGTTCGGCCTGTACCCGGCCCTCAAGGCATCTCGGCTCAATCCGATAGATGCGTTGAGATATGAATAATGGTATATGTTGAAAGCGCTGAAACAATCTATAAAGGCCCTGAGGTCAAATTCCGTACGCACGGTACTCACAACGCTTGGCATCGTTATTGGTATTGCTACCGTCATTTTAGTGCTCTCGGCCGGGGCTGGTTTTCGAGGATTGGTGAATAACGAGATTGCTTCGCTTGGCACCAACACCCTGGTCATCGCAACAAAAGTTCCGCCTACTACCAAGAATCGGGCCTCGGCTTCGGGGCTTGGTCCGGGCAGCGGGAATTTTAATGAAACGGTGGCCGTCACTTCGTTCAAGTTGCGCGACCTTGACGACATAAAGCGTCTGCCAAATGTGGCAGACGCATACGGTATTGTTGTGGGGCAGGGAACGGCAAGTTACCGCAATAATAAAAAAAGCGCCATGTATATCGGCGCGGGCGCTTCCAGGTTCAACATCGATAAAGGGACTCTCGGCGAAGGCCGTTTTTATACCGATGGAGAGGACGTGGGAGCGGCGCAGGTAGCGGTGCTCGGTTCCTCCATGGCGAGAGAACTTTTTGGGCAAGATCTGCCTCTGGGGAAATATTTGCGCCTGGGTTCTCTTAATTTCCAGGTGATCGGCGTGTATAATTCGAGGGGCGGAGTTGGTCCGGGCAATGATGATGCCATATTCATTCCTCTCATAACCGCGCAAAAGAAGATGCTTGGCATTGACCATATTGCGCGGGCGGTGGTGGCAATGCAGGATACGGACCTGTCAGACGCTACGGCGGAGGACATCCGACTGGTATTGCGCCATAACCACGATATTACGGACACCGCAAAGGACGACTTTACGGTGGCAACGCAGGAGGACGTTCTGGCAACGCTCGGTACTGTTTTCAACGGCATCACCATCCTGCTCATTGCCATTGCGGCCATTTCCCTTGTCGTCGGCGGGGTCGGTATTATGAATATTATGTACGTGGTGGTAACGGAGCGCACGGCGGAGATCGGCCTCAAAAAAGCCATTGGAGCAAAGAACGGCGACATCTTGAACGAATTTCTTATTGAATCGGTTCTGGTGACGGTGCTGGGCGGCATTATCGGCATATTTCTGGGTGCGTTTCTTGCGTGGCTTGTTTCCGTTATTGCATCCGCCAATAATCTTACCTGGGCTTTTACCGTGCCCCTTTATGCCATCGGTATCGGCGTTGGAGTTTCGGCAACCATCGGTATAAGCTTCGGAGTGCTGCCCGCCAGAAGTGCCGCAAAACTTGATCCGGTAGAAGCGCTGCGGTACGAGTGATTTTCTTTTTGCCATAAGCGTTTGAATAGCAAAAAAAACGGCACCGCATAAGTGCCGCTCATTTTTTCCTTGTTGCCTAAAGGCTACGAGGACTTTTTTGTTCTTCTGAAGCCCAACAATCCCGGATATTTTTGAAGAAAAGCCTCAACCTTTTTCTTGGTGGTCTGGACAACGATGCGCCGCCCTCTTTCTCCACGCGACCGGTCGGGTTGCATACCATGTTCGACAACTCTGATGCCGTTATTCCGAAGCAATCCCTCGGCAGTTCCGGGCATCATTCTGGCGGTGTTCCAATAAGCCCCAAAGCGCAATCCAGTAGTTCTGGCCATCATCTCTCCCTTCAAGTAGTTTTTCTAGAATTTTCCTGTTCTCAAACAACAAGATAGTATAGAGCACACAGAGATTTTTGCAATAGAGCGATGGATTCATTTGACACGGACACCCCGATTCATATAAAATAAATATTCTCAAACGAGAAGAGTTCTTTAAGAATAATTTAATAGAAGGAGGGCTTTATGAGGGGTCGCGTCAGGGTTTTCCTGTTTTTGCTGTTATGTGTTCCGCAAGCCAGCCTTGCCTATGATAGTTGCGATGCCATCTTGTCCGAAGCAGACATCCGTTCCACCGTGGACATTCTTGCTCATCCGGCGCTTGCTGGCCGCGGAACTGGTCAGCGGGGGTTTTATGTTGCAGGACTCTTTCTTGCCCGGGAATTGCGCAATGCCGGATTTATGCCGTTGCCGAATAACACCGAAGGATATTTTCAAACGTTTAGAGCGTATACCGGAGCGAAGGCCGGCGGAGAAATATCACGAAATGTTATCGGCTATCTCCCGGGAAAAGTTTCTGGAGAATATGTTATTATCGGCGCCCACTACGACCACCTCGGTGAAGAAATGGGAACAACATATCTTGGTGCCGACGACAATGCATCCGGCACCTCAGGAGTCCTTGCAATTGCAAGACAGCTGGGTGCATGTGTCGGCTCCGGGAAAAAGCTTCGCAGAAGCGTCATCGTCGGATTTTGGGGAGCCGAGGAAATGGGCCTTGTCGGTTCGGAGTATTTTGTCGCAAGCAACATCGTGCCACTCAAAGAGATTGTCACGGTCTTTAATCTCGACATGGTGGGCCGCAACAACCCGCGACAACTTACAGCCATCGGAGCAGAACGTCCGATAGATTTTCCTCGCGCAAATCCGATACTCGAAAAACTTCTTCAGGAAGAGAACGCGAAGCTTGTTTTGCCTTTTGCCATCGGGTACGAGGACGGCGGCGTCGGATACTTCAACAGAACCGACAGCTACTCGTTCTTTGACGCCAGTTCTCCGAAAAACCGCCTTCCCGTTTTGACCCTTACTTCGCTCCTCCACAAGGACTACCACAGGCCGACGGATACTCCGGAAAAAATAGATGCCGGAAAGGTCCGGAACGTTGCACAACTTTTGTACCAAATCGTCGTGCGTCTTGCGACAAGCGCTCTTCGCCCGGCATATACGACGCAAACACATTAATGCGGGTGGAAAGCACAACATAGCCCTCGGTAACGCCGCGGGCTTTTTGATGTTTTGTCCACGCCAGGGCGGGGCTACGAAACGAAACCCCGCACGCAGTTTGCCAGATGTATTGGAACATACTTCTGCAAAGACAGAGAACTGCCTTTGTGCGCGAAGCGCGTGCGCCGAATAGGCGCATCCCGTTGCGCCCGCAGCGCTTCGCCTCACAATAAAATTGCAAACTGTCGTGCTGGGCTGTTGATTTTTTCCGCGCGACGTGCTTAATTAAAGCGAAGTTCTTTTCATTTCACCACGGAGGTGCGCCTTGCCCCATAAATACTGGAAGAAGGAAGACGAGAAGGCCGTAAAACTCGCAAGATCTTATCCGGAGCTCTGTACGGTTGCAAAACGCGTTCTTGGGAGAATCGGGGAAGACGTTTGTTTCGTATGCGGACCCATCACCACGGGCGGCGCCGGATCCGTAAAGAAAAATATCGTTGTATTGAAGCGGCGCATTACACTTCTTCGCAAAGAAGGCAAAAACGTTTTTGATCAGATGGCGTTTGAAAAAGCGCTTTGGCGTATAGAAAAGCTGGTGAGGGGCTCGGAAAAAGACCTTCTCAATGGATTTTATCGGCCTCTGTTTGAGCTGGGAAAGATCAAAACATTTTATTTCGTTTTCGGATGGGAGACCTCATACGGGGCGCAGTGGGAATATAACCAGGCACGGCGCCTGGGCATCCGGACGGTTTTTCTTGGGAAATTATAGACACGCCGGAAATCACCCTTCTTTAGGAGGGGATTTTTTATTGTTTCGTCTGCCGAATGGCAGCAACGAAACAATAACCCAGTTCCAATTTTGCCTTTCATTTCTTGCTATACCGCGAATAAAGATTTGCATTTTTTAACACCCGCGAAACGCGGGCGCCGAATAGGCGCATCCCATCATGCGCGAAGCGCTTCGCCAATGTTCTGCCACGCAAAATTGGTGCTCGGGTATTTTTTAAGGCAATTTCCAAAACAACTTCTCCCTGCTACACTGGGGTCGTGCTATGGACAAGCGATTCATAAGAAATTTTGTCATTATTGCGCACATAGATCACGGCAAGTCGACCCTTGCCGATCGGTTTTTGGAATTGACCGGAACGGTGGAGACGCGGAAGATGCATGCGCAGTATCTGGACACCATGGATATTGAGCAGGAACGAGGCATCACTATTAAGATGCAGCCGGTACGGATGCAATACGTCTTGGACGGGGATCCGTACACGCTCGATCTTATAGATACGCCCGGGCATGTGGATTTCACCTACGAAGTATCCCGTTCGCTTGCGGCGGTGGAGGGAGCCGTTCTACTTGTGGATGCAACGAAAGGCATTCAGGCCCAGACTCTCGCGAATCTGAGGCTTGCGCAAAAAGAAGGGCTTGTCGTTGTTCCTGCTATAAACAAAATAGACCTTCCCAATGCCGATCCTGAAAAAGTAAGCGAGGAGCTCACGGCGCTGCTTGGTATTGAAGCGTCCGCTATATCCCATATTTCCGCAAAGGACGGCATAGGCGTCAAAGAACTCCTTTCGCGCGTGATCAAGGAAGTTCCTTCGCCAAAAACCGAAACGCAAAAAGTCGCGCGTATACGCGCTCTTGTGTTCGATTCATCTTACGATACATATAAGGGCGCACTTGCGTATGTTCGTGTGGTGAATGGCCGGGTGAGAAGAGGAGATGCTATTTCCTTTTTTGCGACGGGTGCTTTGTGCGAAGTATTGGAAGTGGGATATTTCAAGCCCCATATGCTTGTGACAGAGGCGATTGAAGAGGGAGAGATAGGCTATATTGCTACCGGCTTGAAAGATGTAAGCAAATGCCGCGTCGGAGATACCATCACAAACAATGCCCAACTTTCGATTTCCTCTTCGAATCGGGGACCGGGGGAAAATTTTCAAACACATATTGAGCCATTGCCGGGCTATGCCGAACCTCGGCCCATGGTATTCGCAAGTTTTTATCCCACGGAAGGAGACGACTTTGACATGCTTAGGGATGCGCTTTCCAAGCTTAAGCTGAACGACGCAGCCATTACTTTCGAGCCGGAAACATCGGAGGCGCTGGGCAGAGGATTCCGTTGCGGGTTTTTGGGAATGCTGCACCTGGAAATAGCCAAGGAGCGCCTGCGGAGAGAATTTGATATTGATCTGGTGGTCACCACGCCGTCGGTGCTTTATAAAGTAACGTGCAATGACGAAAAAGTCCTGGACATCGCCGCCGCAGGGTTTTTGCCGGACCCCGCGCTTGTCAAAGAAATCCATGAGCCGTGGGTTGAGCTCGATATTGTCACTCCCCTCTCATTCATGGGCAACATCATGGAGCTTGTAAAAGCATTCCGCGCAATCTACAAAGAAACGGAGTATTTGAGTAAAGACCATCTCGTATTGCACTACGAGGCTCCGCTCGCCGAGATCATCACGAATTTTTACGATCGCCTTAAATCGGTTTCGAGCGGATATGCTTCCATGAATTATAACCTCTCCGGATACCGCCAGGGAGATTTGATAAAGCTCGACATTCTGGTTGCGGGAGAGAGCGTGGAGGCTTTCTCGCATATTGCGCCAAGACAATCTGCTGAAAATCGGGGAAGACGCATCGTAGAGCGCCTAAAGGAACTCATTCCCCAGCAGCTTTTTGCCGTGTCATTGCAGGCGGCGATAGGCGGAAAGGTCATTGCGCGCGAGACGATTTCGGCCATGCGTAAAGATGTGACGGGGTATCTCTACGGAGGAGACTATACGCGCAAGCGCAAGCTCTTAGAGAAACAGAAGAAGGGCAAGAAAAAAATGAAGGCCATTGGTCGTGTGAACATCCCCTCAAACGTATTTTTGGAGATGCTGAAAGAGTGAAGGGTGAGGTGGACAGTTTTTTTGTTTTCATGATACACTGTACAATTCCAGCATAGTTGCCAGTTTTTGTGGCTGTGTCTGGGAAGATTTTTGAAAAAGAAGGGGGGGTCCTATGAAGAAACTTTATTGGCACTTCAGTTTTTTCGGCATAGCGGCCTTAATTTTTGGCGGCATTGCCACCGCAGAAACCTGGAAGAGCACATATCTCGCCGTTACGATGATCGGCACCGGCACGTTGCTCTTTATCGCGGTCTGCTACAAGGACGATCCTGGCTACCACAAAATGCTTGCAGTCTACGACGAAAAGGGGATATTCCTGGGTTTTGAAAATGGCCCCGTCTGGCTCGGATTGTCCCATAGGCGACGCGTAGTTCCGATAGTCACCGGCGCATTTCTTAGCTCCGGATTTAAGTATGTGACCGAGAACCCCCGCATCACGCAGTTCCGGTACAATGTCAAGGTGGTTCCGAAAGATCTCTCTGAAAAGACAGCTCGACTTCTGGAGGCTCGCTTCGGAGTGGATTTTCCCGAAGCACTCATGGAAAGGCATATCGAACAATGCCTCTTCGAGCTCAACAGCGATTTCACGAAAGAAGAGTACCAGCGCTTCAGGAAACCCCATGTAGAAGCGGAAGAGTTGGCGTTCCAGAATTTCATGCAAGGGAGGCTCGACCCCATACTTGCGGAAGTGGGATTACGGATTGCCGATGCCAGATTTTCCATTTCTTTTTAATTAAGCTCATTGGGGGAGATCTCGTCTCCCCTATTTTAATATACAGAATCCATAAGACCGGAGGCTTATTGACACCGCTTCTTTTATGTATATAATTAGATAGTAATTGTGAGGTATTTATAAATATTGGCATATTTTAGGCAAAAACAGTAAACAAATAACAAAAAGCAAATAACAAGATCATCCCGCTATTTGCTATCTGCTATTTGCTATTTACTGAAATCGTTATGGCTGAAAAATTCGATCGTTCAAAGCCCCATGTTAACGTTGGCACCATTGGCCATGTTGACCATGGGAAAACCACTCTTACCGCCGCGATTCTTCACGTTCTCAACATGAAGGGATTTGTGAAAAAAGTTGAGGGAGTGAATGACATCGACAATGCTCCCGAAGAGCGCGCCCGCGGTATTACCATTGCACTGCATCACTCCGAATATGAATCCGAAAAACGCCACTACGCTCACATTGACGCACCGGGACACGCAGATTATATCAAAAACATGATAACCGGGGCCGCTCAAATGGACGGCGCAACGTTGGTCGTTGCGGCAACCGACGGTCCTATGCCGCAAACACGAGAACACATTCTGCTTGCGCGTCAGGTCGGCGTGCCGTCACTGGTGGTATTTCTTAATAAAGTGGACATGGTCGAGGACCCCGAGCTCATTGATCTTGTGGAGGCGGAAGTTCGTGAACTTCTTACAAAGTATCAATTTCCTGGCGACAAAACCCCGATTATTCGTGGTTCCGCGCTCAAGGCCCTTGAAGCAAAGTCCGTTGACGATCCGGCGGCAAAACCAATCTTGGATCTTATCGCGGCTCTGGACGCCTTTGTGCCGGATCCGGTGCGCGATATCGAAAAGCCGTTTTTGATGCCCGTTGAGGACATCTTCTCTATTGAGGGCCGGGGCACCGTTGTAACTGGCAGGATTGAGCGCGGGAAGGTCAAGTTGAATGATGAAATTGAGATCATCGGGCTCCGTCCGACCTCAAAAACCGTGGTTACGGGCATTGAAATGTTCAACAAATCCCTTGATGAAGGC
The DNA here is from genome assembly GCA_030649025.1 of bacterium. Lineage (NCBI taxonomy): Bacteria > bacterium. The sequence goes on from JAUSGO010000004.1 coordinate 48,156, forward strand.
ATGGCCGGTGATAATGCGGGCATTTTATTGCGCGGCACGAAAAAAGAAGAAATAGAGCGCGGGCAGGTTTTGGCAAAGCCGGGTTCGGTCACGCCGCATACCGAGTTTGACGCAGAAGTATACGTGCTTTCGAAAGAAGAGGGAGGCCGTCACACCCCGTTCTTTAAGGGCTACAAACCGCAGTTTTACATTCGCACCACCGACGTTACGGGAGAGGTATTTTTGCCGGAAGGGACGGAGATGGTCATGCCGGGAGACACCGTTAACATCAAGGTGGCGCTTATGTACCCGGTCGCACTTGAAGAAAAACAACGGTTTGCTATTCGAGAAGGCGGAAAAACGGTGGGCGCGGGTGTCGTGACGAAGATTAACAAATAAAAAACGATATTTTTTGAGTACACGATTAAGAAAAACAAGGCAGTTAAGTTGGTTTTGTAGTTCTTTGCAACATGGGCACCGCTCAAACAAAAATAAAGAATGACGATACGATGAAAGCCGAGGAAGAGCAAAAGTCTCGCCTACGCATACGTATTCGGGCCTATGACAACAAGATCATCGACCAATGCGCAAAGCAGATCATGGAGACCGCAGAGCGCGTGGGCGCGGAAGTTTCCGGACCGGTTCCTCTGCCTACCGAAATCCGTAAATACACGGTAAACCGGGCAACTTTCAAATACAAAGACGCAAGGGAACAGTACGAAATGCGGGCCCACAAGCGCCTGATTGACATCTTGAATCCGAATCCCAAGGTCATTGACGCGCTCACCAATCTGAATTTGCCAGCCGGCGTTGATATCGAGATAAAAATGACTTAAGGGGGATTTGAATGCGCAGCAGCGACGGAGAATATACGAAAAATAACGAATAGTTTTTAGCGGGCAATGTTCGGTGGACAAACTCTAATGAGGAAGTCCGGTTCACAACCTATTTAATGTTCTAAAGACTCGTCTTGCGGGAATTGTTTACCGGGCGATGTCCGGTTTTTTTTATTGCTTATGAAATGTTTACTTGCTCAGAAACTTGGCATGTCGCAGATCTATACGGACGCTGGCATCGTTATGCCCGTCACCGTTGTTTCTGTTGCGCCGAATACGGTCATACGGGTCCGTTCAAACGATGCACGCGGCTATGATGCGGTGCAAGTTGGCGCGGGATCCAGAAAAAAACTCACAAAACCGATGGCCGGGCAATTTAAAGAACTCGGAAAATTTAAATGGGTGAAGGAATTCAGAACAAGGGCAGGAGATCTGAAGCGTGGCGACATTATAGGTATTTCGGTATTTACCGAGGGAGACGTAGTGGATGTTACCTCGACGAGCAAGGGGAAGGGGTTTGCGGGCGTGGTGAAGCGGCATCATTTTCGCGGAGGACCGGCGTCGCACGGCCATCCACACAATCACCGCGCTCCGGGATCCATCGGATGCCGTTTTCCGCAACATGTGCACAAAGGAAAGCGCATGGCGGGTCACATGGGCTTTGAAACCGTGACGGTAAAAAATCTAAAAGTGGTGCGGATCAATGAGGAACAGGGTCTTATGGCTATAAAGGGAGCGATACCGGGAAGCAGGGGGACGCTGGTGAAGATCATGGGAAGATGAATTATGCTTAATTACGGATTACGCATTACGAATTAATTCGCAATACGCAATTCGCAATTGAGTGATTCAGCAATGCAGGCAAAACTCTACAACCAAGACGGAAAAGAAGCCGGGACAACCGAATTGCCCGATGCGATATTTAATGTTCCGCAAAACTCCGCACTGGTAAAGCAGGTTGTCGAGGTGGAGCGGGCTAATAGACGAAAACCCCTTGCCCACACCAAGGTACGCAGCGAGGTGCGCGGCGGAGGCAAAAAACCGTGGAAGCAGAAGGGCACGGGAAGGGCGCGTCATGGCTCAATTCGTTCGCCGCTGTGGAAGGGAGGCGGAACAACTTTCGGGCCGCGGAACGAGACAGTTTTTAAAAAGCACATCAATAAAAAAATGAGACGAAAGGCTCTTTTTATTGTACTTTCGGCAAAAGTAAAGGACGGGGAATGCGTTTTTATTGATCGGATACAGCTCAACGAGTCCAAGACAAAGGCGTTTTCTAAAATCATAAAAAATTTTAAAGAAACATTGGGCAGGTCGCTTGCATTTGTAAGTTCGGGTGATGCCGTGCTTGAACGGGCCGCGCGCAATATTGAAAAACTTTCCGTATACCAAGCCTCTCAGCTCAATGCGCTCGATTTGTTACAAAAGAAGTTTCTCTTTATACCGAAGTCAGCAATCGAAGTTATTGAAAAAACTTTTTTGAAATAATCCCATGTCCATCGTACAAACTTTAAAAAAGAAAATTGTTCGCAAGGAAACCGGGAAAGAAGAAGCTCCTTCCTCCGCTTCCGCGACCCCGGGCCATATGAACGAAGCGGATCGGATAGGAGAGTCCGTCCAAGAAAAGAAGGGGCAAGCCACGGCCGTTTTAAGAAAGCCGCGTGTCACGGAAAAAACTGCGGAGCTTGGCATCGAGCGCATCTATACGTTCGACGTAGATCCTAAGGCTTCAAAACATGAAGTGCGCCTGGCAGTGGAAAAAATGTACGGCGTCAATGCCGTAAGCGTGCGCACCATTACCGTGCATCGCAAAAAACGGACGCGTGGGAAACTTGAGGGATGGAAGAAGGGATATAAAAAGGCACTGGTGAAAATAAAAGAAGGACAAACAATAGAGATTTCAAGCTGATTAGCTTATTAGCTTCTTAGGGAATTCAAAAAAAAGTCCTAAAAAGCTAAAAAGCTAAAAAGCTAAAAAGCTGTGAAGTATTTCAAACCAATAACGCCAGGACAACGGCAAAAAACCACAGTAGACTACAGCGCTCTGACGCCGCGGACAAAGCCCGAAAAATCTTTGCTCGCGCCCTACGCAAAAAAAAGCGGGCATGGAGCTCTTGGCCGCATTACGGTCCGCCATAGAGGCGGGGGGCACAAGCGTAGGTACCGGATTATCGATTTCAAAGGCGATAAATTTGACGTGCCGGCCACAATTTCTTCAATAGAATACGATCCGAATCGCTCGGCCTTTATCGCATTGCTTTCATATAAAGACGGAGAGAAGCGGTATATTCTTGCGCCAAAAGATGTCGGAGTGGGAAACGTCGTACTCGCCTCTAAGAATCGCTTGCCGGCAGAACCGGGCAACCGCATGCCGTTGAAGTTTCTACCCGTAGGGACCTTTGTGCATAACGTGGAGCTGTTTCCTGGGCGTGGCGGGGCGGCAGTGCGTTCGGCCGGCTCATATGCGGAAGTGCTTGCACAAGAAGGACGATTCACGAATCTTAAGCTTCCCTCAATCGAAGTACGAAAATTTTTTTCCGAGTGCCTTGCGACCATAGGACAGCTTTCTAACTCCGAACATAATTTGGAAAATCTTGGCAAGGCCGGGCGTGCACGATGGAAAGGAATCCGTCCCCAGGTGCGAGGGAGCGCGATGAATCCGGTTGATCATCCGCATGGCGGAGGCGAGGGCAGGCAGCCCATCGGGCTTCCCGGTCCGAAGACCCCCTGGGGGAAACCGGCGCTTGGCGTGAGAACAAGAGACAGAAAAAAACAAAGTTCAAAGTATATTGTGTCGAGAAGAAGGAAATAAATTATTCAGTTAACGCATTTGCGCGTTAACGGGTTCCGTAAAAACTCGTTAACTCGTTAACTCGTTAACTCGTTAACGGTGTCACGAAGTCTTAAAAAGGGCCCGTATATTGAACCAAAATTGCTTAAAAAACTAGGCAGGGTTCGTATTGGCGACAAGGTAGTGATAAAGACGTGGTCGCGCGCCTCCACAATCTCCCCCGAGATGGTCGGCTTTACCATCGGCGTACATAACGGCAAGATTCATATTCCGATATTCATTACCGAGGAGATGGTAGGTCATCGACTTGGCGAATTTTCTTCAACGCGCAAGTTTGTTCGTCACGGCGGACGCATGCAAAAAGAACAAGAACTGAAAGCCAAGGAAGCCGAGCAGGAATCCGAAAAGGCAGCAAAAACAGCGGCCACAGAGAAGAAATAAAGATCAGCTTATAGGTTATAGCTGCTAACTTGTAGGGATGAAGAAAGAACGAGTTAAGCTCAAAAAGCTATAAGCTCTAAGTCATAAGGTATGTCAGCGATTGTTGCAAAACTTAATCATTTTAGAATGAGTCCGCGCAAGGTTCGGCTGGTTGCGGATCTCGTGCGCGGCAAGGATGTGGACGATGCAGAGGCTCAACTGGAACATATGCGGAAGCACGCCGCCCTGGCAATAAAAAAACTGTTACGATCCGCCATTGCCAACGCTGAGCACAATTTTCAAAAAACTCGATCCGCACTTTTCATCCAGACGCTTACGGTAGATGGCGGGCCGACGCTAAAACGTTTTCGCGCACGGGCATTCGGGAGAGCTGCGGACATCCATAAGCGGACAAGCCACATAACGCTTGTGCTTGGAGAACGTAGCGAGGCGCTAAGGAAGAAACGTTTTGTTCTGCCTGAAGCAAAAAAATCAAAAGAAGCGACAACTCTTGAAGATCTTAGTCAAGAGAAAAAGAAACCGGAAACAGGCTTCTCCCCAAAGGAACTACGGAAAGAACCGCGGGGCGGGATTCAAAAAAAAGTCGCCGACATGGGCAGAAAATTTTTTAGAAGAAAAAGTGTGTGACAAGTAAATCGGGCTGAAGCCACTCTTATATGGGACATAAAATTCATCCAATATCATTCCGTTTGGGATACATCGAACCGTGGCGATCGCGGTGGCTCAACCGAAACCGCAAAAGCTTTAGGGCGTCTTTGGAACAAGACGTGAAGATTCGTCGCTATTTGGAAAAAAAGTTTCGCGGGGCAGCGGTAGACGTAATTGAAATTGAGCGCACTCCGAACTTGGCCACGATCATCATTAAAACAGCGCGCCCCGGCATTGTCATAGGAAGGGGCGGAGGCGGAATTGAAGATTTGCAAAAACAGCTAGCCCACATCGTTGGAGTAGAAGATAAAGGAAAAATAAAAGTTCAGGTCGAAGAGGTTAGAAGTGCCGAATCGTCTGCGCGCATTATGGCAGAGACCATCGCCGAGCAGCTTGAAAAGCGCATGCAGCATCGACGGATCATGAAACAAGCCATTGAAAAGATTATGGCAAACAAAAAGGAGGTGGAGGGGGTCAAAATCAGGCTCGCCGGACGCATCGGAGGAGCCGAGATCTCGCGTGCCGAATGGCTTGCAAAGGGGCGATTACCGCTGCACACTCTGCGTGCAAGAATTGATTTTGCAACGAGCGAGGCTCACACCACCTATGGCGTTATCGGCGTGAAAGTATGGATATACAAAGGACAGGTATTTCAGAAATAGGTTATAGCTGATAGGTTTTAGCTTGTAGAGTTTTGAGGGATGCGCATACCCTCACTCGAAGCTATAAGCTATAAGCTATAAGCTATAACATGTTATCTCCGAAGAAAGTAAAACATCGAAAATGGCAAAAGGGTCGCACGCGAGGAATCTCTTCGCGGGGAACCGTCTTGGCGTTTGGGGTATTTGGGCTTAAAGCGAATGGATCGAAATGGATCACCGCGCGTCAAATAGAAGCGGCCCGTCGGGCAATGACGCGTTTTGTCCAGCGCGGGGGCAAGATATGGATTCGGGTGTTTCCGGATAAACCGGTTACAAAAAAGGGGACGGAGGTGCCCATGGGAGGCGGCAAGGGCGGCGTGGACCACTACGTTGTTCCCGTTCTTCCCGGAAGAATTCTTTTCGAAATTGATGGTGTTAGCGAGACGCTGGCCAGGGAAGCCATGCGGCTTGCGGCACACAAACTTCCGATACGCACGCTTTTCGTAAAAAAATGATTGATCTCTATTTAGGATTTAAAGTAAGCCCATGAGCGACAAACACACCAAAAAACACAAAATATTCCGCGGCGTTGTGGTTTCGGATAAGATGCAAAAAACGATAGTGGTGCGAGTAGACCGCATTAAGGAACATCCGAAATATGAACGCAGATATCGTGTATCGAAGAGATATAAAGCCCATGATGAAAAGGGGGAGTTTCGCACCGGAGATATCGTGCTTATTGAAGAGGTGCGCCCTTTGTCGCGAGACAAAAGGTGGCGTGCCGTGAAGAAAATAGGAGAAAATAGAACGGAAGTCCTCGAAGCAAATCCCAAAGACGATCCGAGTAACTCTGAATAACAAGACTTGTAGCCTCTTAACTTCTTAGCTTCTTGGGCGGATTCCTAAAAAGCTGAAAGTTAAAAGCTGGAAGTTGTTTGAATGATCCAGGCCGGCACATGGTTAAACGTTGCAGACAACACGGGAGCGCGGCTCGTGAAGTGTTTTAAGGTTTATGGAGGAACGCGCCGAAGATATGCGGGCCTGGGTGACATTATTATGGCCTCCATAAAGGAGGCAGAGCCCCGTAAGGCGGTAAAGAAAAAAGACGTAGTGAAGGGTGTTATTGTGCGCACGAAAGCCGCAACCAGGCGCTCCGATGGTTCTTATGTTCGATTTGATGACAATGCTATGGTGATCCTGGATGGCAAGGAGCCAAAGGGCGGAAGAATATTTGGTCCGGTTGCCCGGGAGCTTCGCGAAAAGGGGTTCATGAAAATAATTTCATTAGCACCCGAGGTGGTGTAGTAATGCACGTATGCGAATCAAAAAAGGAGACACTATAAAAATGATTTCGGGAAAAGACCGGGGGAGAACGGGAAAGGTTTTACGTACCGATCCTCACAAGGAACGCGTTGCGATCGAAGGACTGAATATGATAAAAAAACATCTCCGACCGCGCAAACAGGGAGAGAAGGGACAGATAGCGACCATACCGTCCCTGGTACACGTTTCAAAAGTGATTATTATTTGCTCGAAGTGCGGGAAAGAGACCCGCATCGGATACGGCGGAACAGAGGGAAGAAAGCACCGAATCTGTAAAAAATGCGGCAGCGAGATTTGATAGGGGGCCGATGGCCTATAAGAACAAGAAAACAAGCAAAAATCTTTTTCTATAAGCTCTATACCATAAGTCCATGATGTCATTATTCGAAAAATATAAAAAACAAGTTGTGCCGGCGATGCAAGAAAAGCTCGGTCTGAGAAACGCTTTGGCGCTTCCCGCCATTGAAAAAGTTACAGTGAATTCGGGAATAGGAAAATTTCTTAAAGATCCAAAAATCCTCGATGACATTGAACGAGATCTTACCCGCATTATTGGGCAAAAACCCATGCGCACAAAAACAAAAAAAGCCATAGCTTCATTCAAGACGAGACAGGGCATGGAAATTGGTTTTAAGGCCACGCTCCGCGGACGACGCATGTGGGATTTTCTGGAGCGCCTTATCGGAATTGCGCTTCCCAGAACCCGAGATTTTCGAGGAATTCCGGATACCTCTTTTGACAAGGACGGCAATCTTTCCATCGGCATTCGGGAACATATCGTATTTCCGGAAACTTCAGGGGATGACGTGAAGACTATTTTTGGCTTCCAGGCGGTTTTGACCACCAAGGTCCACAAAAAAGAGGATGGCGTCTTGCTGCTCAAATTGTTAGGATTTCCCATAACAAGCATTAAAAATACAAAATCCTAAATATTCGGAATATAACCACCCGCATTCGTTAGTTTTAATTTGAGGGTATGGCAAAAAAATCCCAAATTGCACGAGCAAAAAAGAAACCGAAGTTCTCTACGCGAATCGTGCGCAGATGTTTCCGTTGCGGACGGCGGCGGGGATATTTGAGGGATTTTAACTTGTGCAGAATCTGTTTCAGGGAGCTGGCGCGCAAAGGCGAGGTTCCGGGTATACGGAAATCTTCCTGGTAGCCGGTGAGAACAATCTAATTATTTTCTTCTTTCAATTCCGTTTTCATCAGTTCATAAGGAGACTCTAACATTTATTTTTATGGACCCCATCGCAGATCTACTGACGTGCATTCGAAATGCAAATGCAGTAGGAAATCCCGTAGCAGTTATTCCGTTTTCAAAATTATCGTTCGCCATCGCGGAAGTTTTGGCGCACAAGAAATGGATTGACGGCGTGACAAAGCCGGGGAAGAAGGCAAAAAAGACCCTCGAGATTGCGCTCAAATATTCCGGCAAGACTCCCGCCATAACCGGTGTTCGCAGAATTTCCAAGCTCGGAAAACGCGTATATAAAGGATGGAAAACGCTACGTCCAGTACGCCAAGGATATGGGATGGCGCTTATTTCAACTCCACAGGGACTTCTTACCGACACGGAGGCAAGAAAATTAAAAGTAGGAGGAGAGGTATTATTAGAAATCTGGTAAGGGCTTTGTCTGCGTTTCGGAGCGCCTTTGTCGCGAACGAAACGCAGGAACAAAACCTTACCCCCTCACTCATCCCGGCAAGACATTCTCGATGTATGTAGCTGGAAAGGCGAAGCCGCCTTCGGCTCTCGGCCCTATATATCGAAAAGCTCTCGTAAGGATGAGTGAGGGGGTGCTCACTGTTGTAGCTAAAAATCATTCGCTCAACATTGGGTCTCGCTCATAATTTTTAGACAACATTGGCATGTCAAGAATCGGAAAACAACCCATTAAGATCCCCGCCGACATTAACGTTGAAATTCTGGGCAACGTTGTTAAAGTTATGGGCTCCAAGGGAACGCTCAAACGCCTTTTGCATGACGAAATTCACGCCGAGTTTCGGGATCACATGTTGTATGTTACGCCCAGCTTCCAGACAAAACGCACTGCGGCGCTCTGGGGCTTGGAACGGGCACTTTTAGCCAATATTGTTCATGGTGTTGCGAATGGATATGAAAAGCGGTTAGAGCTGGAGGGGGTCGGATATCGCGTGCAATTGGTCAACGATAAAGAGCTTGCGCTTGCGCTCGGCTTTTCTCATCCCGTGACGGTTATTGCGCCGGAAGGCATTACCTTTAAGACAGAAAAAAATGTCATTATCGTCTCCGGGATAGATAAGGCGCTTGTGGGGCAAGTTGCCGCAAACATTCGAGCAAAGAAACCCCCAGAACCCTATAAGGGCAAGGGCATACATTATATGGGAGAAGTTATTAGGAGAAAGGCCGGCAAAAAAGCCACTGCGGCAGCTAAATAAAGCCTTTAGCCGATTAGCCCACTAGTTTCCTAGGAATAATAACCTAGTTGATCTAATAGGCTCATAGGCTAGTAAGCTAAACACCTTGAGGAAGAATCGTGCAAAACACAATATACTCATGCGTACGCGCAGGCATGGGCGCATTCGCGGCAAAATACAGGGGACCGCGGATCGGCCAAGGCTCTCCGTGTTCCGTTCCGCAAAACATCTCGCCCTTCAACTTATAGATGATGAGGCTCAAAGAACGATTGTTGGGATTACCGACGAGAAGAAAACTAAAAAAATAAACAAGGGCTCTGGGGCGGCAAAAGTTGAAAAGGCGAGGGCGGCCGGCAAAGTGCTGGCGGAAAAGGCTTTGGCAAAGGGGATTAAAAAAGTGGTATTTGATAGAGGCGGTTATGCGTATCATGGAAGGGTTCGGGCGGTTGCGGAGGGCGCAAGAGAAGGAGGACTTCAGTTTTGAAAATCAAAAGTCAAAAATCAAAAGTCAAAAATCAAAATTAAGGAGCGAAAGTTTCTCTTGCAAGAAAAACTTTCACGATATTCCCAAGTTTTGCATTTTGAGTTTTGCATTTTGAATTTGTAAAATGGCCAGACAACAACATCGGCAAGAAAAACAAAAAGGCGAGTTTGAACAAAAAACACTCGAAGTCAGCCGCGTGACACGCGTCGTTGAAGGCGGAAAGCGTTTTTCTTTTCGCGCTGCGCTGGTTATCGGCGATCTCAGGGGGCGCGTAGCTTTGGGTGTCGCAAAGGGCGCCGACGTCTCGCTTGCCATTGAGAAGGCGGCATTCCGCGCGAAGAAAGATCTTTTTTCCGTTCCGCTCACGAAGGAGGGGTCTATTTCTCATGAGGTGCGTGCGAAATACGGCAGCGCCAAGGTCTTGTTAAAGCCGGCGGCAGAGGGCCGCGGTATTGTGGCTGGTGGCGCCATGCGCACGGTATGCGCGCTTTCGGGAATTCGACATGTAACCGGGAAAATACTTAATTCTACAAACAAGATAAACATTGCGCGGGCCACCATTGCGGCGCTCAGACAACTTAGACCGTCAAAAGAGCAAACAACAAAAAACAAATAACAGGCTTCAGCCGCTTGCTATTTGCCATCTGCTGTTTGCTATCCGTTAATGCAGCTGCATAATCTTTCGGGAAAGAAAAACAAAAAAAAGCGAGTTGGTCGCGGCGGGAAACGCGGTACATATTCGGGTCGTGGCGGCAAGGGGCAGACCGCGCGAGCGGGGCATCGGATACGGCCGGCAATTCGAGATTATCTCAAGCAGATTCCCAAGCGTCGCGGGCGGCACAAACATGGTTTTATAAGCGTTCAACGCAAGCCGGCAATAGTGTCCCTTAGAGATATCGAGAAGGTTTTCACGGTCGGCGAAACGGTGAGTCCAAAGACTCTTACGCAAAAGAGCCTGGTATTTCCTTTTGGTTCGATAATGCCGAAAGTCAAAATTCTTGACGGAGGAAAGCTTGGCAAAAGCCTTGTTGTGCGAGGTTGTGCGGTGTCGGCAAGCGCAAGAAAGGCCATAGAGGCAGTTGGCGGCAAAGTTCTCTAGTATTAAGAATTTGTATGTTAAAATAGGCTGGCATATCAGCGACCGCTCTCATGGAAAAGATTCTTCAACTTTTTAGAGCAAAAGATCTGCGCGACAAACTGCTATACATCGCGGCGCTTCTTACGGTATTCCGGATTGCTTCGGCGATTCCCGTTCCCGGAGTTGACATAGCCCGCCTTAAGCGTTTTTTCGAGGATAATCAGGTTTTTGGGCTTTTCAATTTATTTTCTGGGGGCGCGCTTTCAAACTTTTCATTGGTCATGCTTGGGGTCGGTCCGTATATTACCGCCTCCATCATTATGCAGCTCCTTACCATGATTTTTCCGAAACTGAAAGAAATGTATCAGGAAGGAGGAGAAATGGGGCGTCAAAAATTTAATCAGTATTCCCGCCTGCTTACGGTTCCCCTTGCGGTCTTGCAGGCTTACGGCACCATCACACTTCTGCAGAATCAGCAGGTGGTGGTCCCACTCCAGCCGCTCACGCTTGTTACCACGATATGCACCATAGCAGCCGGAAGCCTTCTTTTGATGTGGCTTGGCGAGCTTATTTCGGAAAAGGGCATGGGGAACGGCGTCTCTCTTATTATTTTTGCGGGCATCGTGGCGGGCATTCCCTCGTCAATTCAACAAACGCTTCTTTCGGGGAATGCGGGTTCAAACATTCCCCTCTATGTTGTTCTTGCGGTCGTTACCGTAGTGGTTATTGCGGCGGTTGCGTTTATAACCGAAGCGGAACGGCTCATACCCGTTACCTATGCAAAACGAGTGCGGGGCATGAAAATGTTCGGCGGCGCCTCTACATACTTGCCGCTACGCATAAACCAGGCCGGTGTCATACCCATTATTTTCGCGCTTTCCATTATGCTGTTCCCCGGCATGATCGCAAGCTTTTTTTCGCAATCTTCTGTTCCCTGGATCGCAAGCGTCGCACACTTTATGGCGGGGCTTTTCACCGATCAGAAGATATACGGAATAGTTTATTTTCTGCTTATTATACTCTTCACATATTTCTATACCGCAGTGACGTTCGAACCCCACCAGATAGCAGAGAATGTGCAGAAACAGGGGGGGTTCATTCCCGGCATCCGCCCGGGGAAGCCAACAGCGGATTATTTTGCGTATATCATCAACCGCGTCACGCTTGCCGGAGCGGTGTTTTTGGGTATTATTGCGATTCTACCCTTTATACTACAGGCCGCAACCGGGCTTTCCGCGCTCACCATAGGCGGCACCGCAGTGCTTATCGTGGTCTCCGTGGTTTTGGAGAGCATGAAGGCGGTGAAAGCACAGCTTACGATGCGGCAATACGAGTCATTCTAAAGGCTTATAGCTTTTGGCCCATAGCTCATAGGTTTCATGCGGCTACCACGATTCTTCCTGTCGGCTATTAATCATTAGTTATCGGTGATCAGTTTGGATATGCCGTTAACCGTTATTTTTCTCGGGAAGGCCGGAGCGGGCAAAGGAACCCAGGGGCACCTGCTCGAGCAAAAAATTAAGATGAAAGTCGTCGGCACCGGAGACCTACTCCGAGCGTTTACGGCTCTTGATATACCTGCGGCGCGGCGTATTGAAAAAGAGGTCTTGCTTGCGGGCAAACTTGCGCCTTCATGGTTTGTGAGCTACTTATGGATGCACGAGGTGCTTCATGCCGAACCCAAAGAAAGCATTCTTTTTGACGGCAGTCCGCGCATGCTCCCTGAGGCGCTCCTTATAGACGATGTGCTTGATTGGAATGGCCGCATACCCCCCAAAGTCTTTCTATTGGACATTAGCGACGAAGAGGCAACGCGGCGGCTGCTTTCGCGAAAAATGTGCGAAATGTGTAAAAAGATCTATCAGGGAGATTCTGCCGAGGTTGTATCTGGGGTGTGTCCGTGCGGTGGAAAACTTGTAAAACGTCGTGATGATGTTCCGAAGGCCATCCAGAGCCGCCTGGCGTATTTCAAGACGGATGTTGTGCCGGTGATTGAACATTATCAAAAAAAAGAATGGCTCATCCGTATCAATGGCGAACAGTCGCCAGAGAAGGTGCACGAAGACATTCTTAAGCATCTTGGTTAGTCGGTTAACGAATTTGCGAGTTAACGCGTTATTTTAACCCGTCAACCCGTCAACCCGTCAACCCGTTAATGGGTGTTTCAGCCCAAATCTCCACAGGAAATAGCGATAATGGCACGCGGCGGAGCGATACTCGCAAAAACATTCCGAAGGCTACGGCACGCGGCATATACGGGAATCACCACAAAAGAACTTGACGAGCTTGCGCGCAAGCTCGTTTTGTCATACGGCGCAAAGCCCGCGTTTCTCGGCTACGCATCGGGCGCTTCAGGTAAGAAATTCCCAGCATCTCTCTGCGTCTCGGTTGGCGATGAAGTTGTGCATGGTATTCCCGGAACTCGCTTCTTGAAAGATGGTGATATCGCGGGACTTGATCTGGGCGTACTGTACAATGGTTTTTATACGGATTCTGCGATTACGATAGGCATTGGCGCCATTTCAAAGAAAGCCCAGCGACTCATTGAGGTAACGGAGCGGGCGTTATATCTTGGCATTGACATGGCCCGCCTTGGCAATACTACTGGAGATATTGGGCAGGCGGTGCAGTCCTATGTGGAGGCACAGGGATTTTCCGTTGTGCGGGATCTTGTGGGGCATGGCATAGGGAGGGAGCTTCACGAAGAACCTCAAGTCCCGAATTATGGGAAAGTGGACCGCGGTATAAAACTTGAAGAAGGCATGGTGGTCGCCATTGAACCCATGGTGACCGAGGGCAGTTGGCAGGTTGTGCTTTCTCCGGACGGCTGGACGTATAAAACCGCGGACGGCTCTCTCTCGGCGCATTTTGAACACACCGTAGCAATCACCAAAAAAGGCCCGAGAATTCTTACGAAGTAATCCCTCGTCAAGTGCGAGGGATTTTTGTATAATAAATAAACACCCTACGATTTAGACATTAAATATTCTCTGCCTATGCCCACCATCCCCTTTCTCTCCATTGTTATTCCCGCCTACAATGAGGAAAAGCGCATTGCCAATACGCTTCTTATTGTGGATAAGTACGTAAACTCCAAGCGGTTTAAGGACATTCTGCGCTCGGAAGGATACGTTCGGGACGGTGAAGGATATGAGATCGTCGTGGTGTCTGATGGCGCAAAAGACAATACCGTTAGCATCGCGACAAAATTCACCACACTTATTCGCAATCTGCGACTCATAGCTAATAAGGAGAACCACGGAAAAGGATACGTGGTGCGACAGGGAATGATGGAGGCAAAAGGATTGTATCGCCTTTTTACAGATGCGGATAATGCAACGCCGATCGAAGAAGTTGAAAAACTGCTTCCGTATCTCAAAGGAGTTAAGTGGAGCGTTGGCACGAGCAAGGATTTTTCTCAATACGACGTTTCCATCGGCTCAATAGGCCTCAAGGAAAGCTCCGTAGGGAAAGCAGAGCCCCTGCTTCGCGTGGTGCTGGGAAAGATGGCAAATTTTCTCATCCAGGTTGTTGCGGTATGGGGTATTCATGACACGCAGCGCGGATTTAAGCTGTTCACGGCGCAAGCCGCGAAAGACATTTTTCCACGTCTTCGCATTGACCGATGGGCATTCGACATTGAAGCACTCGCTCTTGCGCGAAAACTCAACTATCGCATTAAAGAAGTGCCGGTGCGATGGTTCCACGATCCGGACAGCAAGGTTACGGCAAGCGCCTACATAAAGACACTTTTTGAACTTTTCCGGATAAAGTGGCTTCTTATCACGAACGCACATATAAAAAAATAATTTTCAATGAATCAATTTTCAAAGCGTCCTCCAAAATTTTTATTTGAAAATTAAAAATTGAAAATTAAGAATTGTCTTGAAAGGTCCAGCGGTAAAAAAAGCACCCGGGACACTGGGGAGCAGTCGGTCTTCAGAGTTAAGGCAAGACCTTGTTTCTTTGGATTGGGTGACCATCGCCACGGGACGAGCAAGGCGTCCACACGCTTTTGCCGCGACAAAGGAGTTTGTTCATGATGACATTACGACGTGCCCTTTTGAAGACTTGGAGAGATCGGGCAACGAGAAGCCGGCATTGGTGTATCGCGACAAGCGGCGCGACTGGTCGCTTGCCGTTGTCCCGAATAAATATCCGGCCTTCACTAATGGCAGAACCGGATGCCCGCCGGTATTTCCCGTTGGGCCGCATCAGGTTATGGAAGGCATCGGGTTTCACGAGGTTTTTGTATTGCGCGACCACCTCAAACAACCGGCGGAACTTCCCGTAACGAAAGTTCGCGAGCTGCTGCACGCTTACATGGAACGGTACCGCGCTCTTAAGGGCGAAGGATGCGTGCGGTATATCTCAATATTCCATAATCACGGGAAAGATGCCGGCGCCTCACTGACTCATCCTCATTCACAGCTTATCGCCATTCCCGTTATTCCTCCCGATGTACACAGAAGTCTTGAGGGGTCGGAACGATACTATTTGGGAGAGCGCAAATGCATACATTGCGTGATGCTTGAATACGAACGAAAAGAAAAAAAGCGCGTCGTGTTTGAAAACGACTGCATGATGGTTATAGCCCCCTATGCTTCACATTCGGCATTCGAGATGCGCATATTTCCCAAAGCCCATCATCCGCACTTTGAGGCAATGAGCGGACAAGAGGAGCAGTGTGCGGCAGAGGCGCTTAAAGTGACCCTTTGGAAGCTTTTCCGGGGCCTCAAAAATCCCTCCTACAATTACTTTGTACACACGGCCCCCCCGGCG
Source organism: bacterium (assembly GCA_030649025.1). Taxonomy (NCBI): domain Bacteria; species bacterium. The sequence goes on from JAUSGO010000004.1 coordinate 63,556, forward strand.
ACAGAACACGGCTCCGACCACTATCACTGGCATATCGAGATCGTTCCGAAGTCCCAGATTTGGGCCGGATTTGAGATTGGTACCGGTATTGAAATTTCTGCTATTTCCCCGGAGGATGCCGCGACATTTCTTCGCTCTGTTAAATAATGGGTTGAGTATTTTCCGGAGATCTTCCACAGTGTGCCCGCCCCCGTGTATGAAAAAAAAACTTATTGTAGCAAACTGGAAGGCGTACCTCGCGTCACAGAAAGAAGTCAAAGAGTACGTTTCGGTGTTCTCCAGAAATTTCGGAAAGTCCGGCGCTAAAAACGCCGCAGACGTTGTTTTTTGTCCCCCGTTCTTATATCTTGCGGCATTCCGGTCGGCGCACATAGGGGGTGTTGCCGTGGGCGCTCAAGATGTATTTTGGGAGGAGCGGGGTCCTTATACGGGAGAGGCGACAACGAGCATGCTTAAAGATGCGGGCGCCTCCTATGTTATCATTGGCCACTCGGAGCGGCGGAGATATCTTGGGGAAAACGACGAAATGGTAAGTAAAAAATTGCGTGGGGCGCTTGAAGCGAAGATCAATGTAATACTATGTATTGGAGAGTGGACAAAAGCCTCCGACGATGTAGGCGAGAAAAAAACACTAGACTTTATCAAAAACCAGCTACACTGCGCTCTTGCGGGCGTTTCCAGGACCCTCCTAAAACGGATGGTGGTGGTGTACGAACCCGTGTGGGCCATTAGCGGGAACTCTGGCATTGCCGACACGCCCGAGAATGCTTCGCGCATGATCATGTTTATCAGACGCATTATTGCGAAGCTCTACGATGGGCATACCGCAAGATCTTTAGCCGTTCTTTATGGGGGGAGTGTATCTTCGCAAAATGCGGCCGGATTTATCCGTCAGGACACTATTGACGGAGTTTTGGTTGGCAGCGCAAGCGCGAATCCAAATGAATTTTTGAAAATTATAGCGGAAGCAACTCGTAAAACATAGTTTGTGCGAGTAAAAATTCCAAACAAAAGTTCTACATGATGCGCTCTCTAACCACTCAAGACGTGAAAGGCAAGCGTATTCTTGTGCGCATTGATGTAGACGTCGAGCTCGCGGGGGACCGCAAAACCATTGCGAGTGATTTTAAGTTGCGCTCGCAAATTTCCACGATCGAGTGGCTGCGCAGAAATGGCGCGAAGGCGATCCTTGTGGGCCACTTCGGTCGCCCGGACGGCAAGAAAGACGCGAATCTTTCGCTTGCCCCCATGGCAAAAATATTTTCCGAACTTTTAAGAAAGCGGGTAAAACTGCTCGGGGACTGTGTGGGCGACGAAGTAGAAGATGAGGTCCTGCACATGAAGAACGAAGACGTCGTTCTACTTGAGAACGTGCGGTTTCACAAAGGGGAAACCGAGAACGACATGGTATTTGCGCGTAGACTTGCTCGCCTCGCGGACATCTACGTCAATAATGCATTTGCAAACTGCCACCGAAAACACGCTTCCATGGTCGCCATCGCCGGGCTTCTACCCTCCTATGCGGGCATACTTCTTGAGAAGGAGGTCTTGGCGCTCTCCCTGGTGCTTAAAAATCCAAAAAGGCCGCTTGTGCTTGTTATTGGAGGAGCAAAAATAGAAACAAAACTTCCTATTATAAAAAACTTCTTAAAAAATGCTTCAGCAATTCTCGTTGGCGGGGCGGTTGCGAACACTTTTTTTGCGGGAAAAGGATACCGGACGGAGGCGTCAAGAGTCGAACGGGATTTCATTCCTGTAGCACGGCGCCTGCTTAAAAACAGAAAGATCGTATTACCCATAGATGTGGTAACCTCTCCAAATCCTCACGGGAAAAAAGGCATTGCGTTCCGCGATGCCAAAAAAATACAATCCGGTGAAATGATACTCGATATAGGACAGAAATCTCTTGAGCGCTTCTCCGCCCATATCCATAAAGCCGGAACGGTGGTGTGGAACGGTCCCATGGGGCTTTTTGAAATTGCGGCTTTTGCGCACGGTACGGATGCTTTGGCCAGGATCATCGCCTCAAGCAAAGCGTACAAAGTTGTCGGGGGCGGGGAGACCGGTATCGTACTGAAGAATCTTGGCATAGAGGATAAGATAAACCACATCTCAACCGGCGGTGGTGCCATGCTTGAGTTCCTTGGCGGAAAGAGGCTTTCGGGACTGGAGGCCCTGGGGTATTACAAATAACTTGCCGCCTTGCGTGAATATGATACCGTAAGACGTTATGCAAAACGTCTTTTTTGATACGGCCAAAACCTTCTTGCTGGACCTTCTTTTTCCCGTCGAATGCTTTGGGTGCGGCATAGCCGGTACGTATCTTTGCGCGCCGTGCTTTGCGAAGCTTCCCCTGCAAGAATTATTTATCTGTCCGGTGTGTGAGAAGCCCTCGTTTGAACATGCGGTCTGCGTCGAATGTACCAAAAGAACGAAGCTCGACGGCCTTATTGCCGCATCGTTTTATGACATAGCGCTCCTGCGCCGCCTCATCTTTGCCTATAAATATAAATTCGTAAAGCCGCTCGCCCTTCCTCTTTCACAGCTTATAGTAAAGTGCCTGACCCTGCACAACCATTCGCTTTTTCACAGAAACGACCTTGTACTTGTTCCCGTGCCGCTTTCCAAAAGACGTGAGCGCTGGCGCGGCTTTAATCAGGCGCGCGAGATTGCCGTGTTGCTTGGGAAGGCTCTGCAAATTTCTCTTTGCGATAACGCGCTTTTCCGAACGCGGAATACCGTGCCGCAAATAGAGGCAGTGTCGCGCAAAGAACGCTTTGAGAACATTCGCGGTGCATTCAAGGTCGCCGACCCCCTCCAGATTAAAAATAAAACCATCCTGCTTGTGGATGATGTGGCCACATCTCTTGCAACGCTCAATGAATGTGCCCGCGTTCTAAAGGGGGCCGGCGCAAAAGAGGTATGGGGCATTGTGGTCGCAAGAGAGTATGTTAAGAAGGAGAATTAAAGAGGAGGGTTTTTAACTTCGTTCGTTCGATAACTAAGCCCGCTATCCAGGCGCTTAAAAGTCCGACAGCAATGCCGCCGAAAATATCTGTGGGATAGTGGATGCCGGCGGCTATACGGGCGATGCCAATGAGGGCGGCGGAAATAAAAAAATACACACCCAGGCGCCGGTTTCGGAAATATACAAACCACGCTATGCCGAAAAAGAACGCGGCATGTCCAGATGGGAACGAGGCGGAGGTTTCGTGCGCGATAAGCGGAATAAAGTGCAACGCCACAAAAGGCCTGGGGCGGTTATAGAAAAAGCGAACAAGCTCGGTAAGCGCAAGCCGCGAGATAAGGGCTGTCGCTATGGAGCCCCAGGCCATAAGGCGCGTTCTTTCCTCGTCCCCCGGCATCCTACGTTTGCCAAGCCATGGCCGCAAAAGAAGCGCGCCTACAACCGCGTACTGAAGCCACGAACCAAAGAAAATTACAAGTATATTGGCGAGCGCCGATCTGTCGGCAAGGTTATGTAGGGCGAGCACGATAGATGTGTCCATGAATGAGAAATTCACGTTGATCTAATACGGAAGAGGAAACTTTTTGCAGAGCTTAAGTACGTCTTTGTGTATCGTATTTAACGGACGTTTTTTTGTGAGCGCATCATGTATAAGCTGTGCAAGAGAATGCATTTCGCGCTCTCCCATGCCTCTGGAAGTGACCGATGGCGTTCCCATGCGAACCCCTGAAGGATCGAAGGGTTTCGTGTCTCCCGGAACGGTGTTGCGGTTTGCGATGATGCCGACTTCTTCGAGTAAATCCTGGGCAATTTTTCCCTGAATATTTTTTTGGCGTAAATCGAGCAAGAGCAAGTGCGTATCGGTGCCTCCGGTCACCAGCGTATAACCAAGCCGCAAGAGCTCGTCGGCGAGGGCGATTGCGTTTTTTATAACCCGGATCTGGTAAGTTTTATACGAGGGCTTCAGCGCCTCTTCGAGCGCTACTCCGATTCCGGCGATCGTGTGCAGGTGCGGACCTCCCTGGAGGCCCGGGAAGACGGCCTTGTCGATCTTTTCCATCACCTCTTTTTTGCCTACGATGACGGCGCCGCGAGGTCCGCGCAGGGTTTTGTGTGTGGTGAATGTTACAATGTCCGTGAACGGGAATGGCGAGGGATGCAGGCCTGCTCCGACCAGTCCTGCAATATGCGAGATGTCCGCCATGGAATATGCTCCAACTTCTTTTGCGATGTCATGGAATTTTTTAAAATCAATGCGTCGGGGATAAGCCGTTGCGCCAGAAACGATGAGCTTTGGCATGAAACGCTTTGCGGTATCGCGTACGGCCCCGTAGTCCAAAAGCCCCGTCTCTTGATTGACGAAGTATTTTATGGATGTAAATAGCTTGCCGGTTGCCGAGACTTTGTGTCCATGAGTGAGATGCCCGCCGTGGGAAAGCTCCAGTCCCATAAATGGGTCTCCGGGGCTCAAAAGCGCCATATATACGGCAAGATTTGCGGGTGAGCCCGAATGCGGCTGGACATTTACGGCATAACTCTCGTCAAGCAAAAAAACTTTTCGTATAAGTTGTTGAACGTACGTTTCTAACTCATCCGCGACAGCGTTTCCCGGATAGTAGCGTCGTCCCGGATAGCCTTCGGCGTACTTATTGATGAATGGCGAGGCAATGGCATTGAGCACTGCCGGGGAGGCGATGTTCTCCGAAGGTATCAAGTCGAGCGTCATCCGCTGTCGCCCAAGCTCTTTCTTAATTAGTGCGGTAATGTGCGATTTCATTTCTTTTTTAGATCGTTAAAAAGGCGTATAAGTTCTTGCGGAGACACGGGGCCGACGCGGACCATCTTTGGTTCATTTCCCGTAATGTCTATAACGGTTGAGGCAGGACTTGGACGGAGCGTGCCCGCATCCACAATAAGATCGGGAAGATGTTTTTTATTTTTAAATTGGGCGCGAAGGGCCCTGATATCGGAAACGGGAGGCTCGCCGGAAATATTTGCGGAAGTTGTTGTTAGAGGAAAGTCGATGCGTGAAAAAAGCATTTCAAGAAAATCGTTTTTAAAACAGCGAAGACCAATGGGCCCGCCGCCAGTAAGGATATCCGGCGCCACAGATCGTTTTGGCAAAATGACCGTGACGGCTCCCGGCCAGACACGTGCCAGGAATTTTTCAGCAACCGCCGAGACAACTGCGATGCGGCGCGCCATTGCGACATCTTTTACTGCAACAGAGATGGGTTTTTGCTTTACGCGTTCTTTAATGAGGAAAACTTTTTCTATTGCCCGCTCATCAAGCGCGTTGGTGCCAAGTCCGTACACGGTATCTGTGGGGTACACCATGACGCCGCCTTGCCCCAGAATCTCCGACGCCAATTGGACGGCCCGCTCGACGCTTCGCGGATTCTGAAGGTCAAGATGAATATTTTTCATGATGATGCGCGCATGGTCCCGCCACCCATTTTTTGTTCGAAATAGGAAGCGTATTCTGAAAAAAAATTACGTCGATCCGGATGCCGAGTTGCGAGATATTTGAAGTTGAGGGCGAATTGATCTAACAGGAAACTGGTTTCCGCTTCCGGTTTTTGAAAATACGTATGAGGTTTATCGCCGCTATTATAATGTTCAAGCGCCATTTTCCATTTTTCCGGATTTCCGCCGGAAAGCAATGCGCGCGGCATAGGATCCACATAGAGAGGCCTCCCCCTTTCATCATAAAGCTTCTCTACGATAGGCATGCGCGCGATGCTTGCAAGCTTTGCCTGCCGAATATCGGAATCTCTAGCAAATGATAGCTGGATGGCTATTTGTTTTCCGTTTTTCAGTGTAACGACCAGGTCGATAAGCTCATGGTCCTCCGTTCTCGTTCCGCTTCTTACCTCTCGAAACAGGTCTTGTCCGGCGTATGCTAAAAATTCTCTGAACACCGGTTCGAGCTCCTTGCCGAGCTTCTCCTGCTCGGCCCTTCTTTGTTCGAAGTCGATACGACGCACATAAAGATCTTCGATTGCGGAGGCACGCATAGCCATACTTGATTAGTTATCCACCCAAGCATACCATGTCCATTGACGTCCTTTCAATGAGGTGTACACTAGGAACATTACCAATAGTTATTGCCATGCTTGGAGAATCTATAACAAAGAAAGAGTTGGAAGATTTGCTCGGAGAGTCCCAGCAGACCATTATTGAAGCCGTTGATTATAAGTTCCAGGACATCGAAAAACACCTCATGCGTATCGAGGATAGTCTTGACAAGACCTATGGACGCACATTAGAGCGTCACGAGTCGCTTTTAACAAAAATAGCCCGCAAGTTAGGGCTGGAGGAGGAACTTAAGGCCTAGAATCAAGAAAAAGGCGTAGAGGCTTTAGCATGGACCGCCGGAAGGCGGTGTTGTTTTTATGGACGCGCGCATAAAGAATTGGTCTTTGGCATTTTTTATTCAAGTACCGGCGACCAATCTTGGTATTGACTTTTAAAATAGTTATGCTATACTCTTTTGTGCCGTAGAAACTTCTTTTCAAAAAGAATAGGAGGACAATGCGCAACGACTTTGCGAAGGTCATTGTGGAGCGGCCGCGAACGGGGTCGCATCTGCCGAACCTGAAAACGCGTCTGCCGCGCATTCACTCTTGGGACACGGAAGCGGATGAGTACACCGGTCCCCTTCGGATTTCCCGGCGTGCGCGCTGGCATTCCCGGGACGCCAAGGGCCAGACGGATTTTTTGAGTCCGCTCACGCGCTTCTTGCACGCGCAGGTAGGCAAACCGTGGAATCGGGTCTGGAGCGAGATCAAGCATCGGTTTGACGAACGGTCGCTAGTGCAGTGGCACTTCGTGCAGCACGTGAAGCAGATGGTGGAGCTGAATTGCTTCATTGGCAAGGGTAGTGCGGTGTACGATGGCAGTCCCCGTGACGGCGGCACATTCACTCGGGTGGACGGGTTTTACGTCCATCCGGAAACCAAAACGCTAGAGTGGGCGGATTCTTGGAGAAATTCCCTCAGCAAGCATCCCGAGCACCCCGTCATACTCATTGTCCCCGACGCAAATACCGAGTATCGGCGTATCGGGGGTATCTGGTACGTGTTGACGTACGCGTACTATGATCCGGAAGAAACTGTTTCGGAGCGCTTCGATGGCTTATTGGGTAAATTCGTTCCCGTTTTGCGCAAGGAACAGAAGGACGCTCCCAGGCGATACCTCCTGCGCCGGAAGCAAGCCAACCGAAAAGAGCTTCTGGAGATCAGGAAATATCTTGCGGATGCGCCGCAGCTAATCAAAAAGCGCGACTGGCAGAAACTCACTGTTGGGCATTATCCCAACCCCCGGACTGCACTGCTCGCAAAGAATGTGTCCGCCAAGAACATCCAATTTTTGGAAGGAGAATTCGAGGCCGTTTTTACACGCGAAGAATGCAAACGGCAACAACTCGGACAAGTTCTTTCGTCTCCCGCAGAATCTTAATACGGGGCTCCCTCAGTACAGGGGGCTCTTTTTTGATATTTATGAAGGCCTTCTTTCCCAAAAAATTATGTAAAAAATAAAGGCCGTTAATAGCCAATGTGTTAATGGGCCAAACGGCCTAAAGAGAGAAAGAAGGAGCGCTGTAGCGCGATGTCTGGTTCTCTGATGGCAGAGGAACAAACATCGCACCACAGCACATACCCGCTTGCCCTTTTGTCCGTGCGTTGACGGACGCGACTTCCGCCAAGAAGCCCTTTAAAAAAGGCATCTCGATCAGATTGTATCTGTTTCAGAAGGCAAGGAACAGCTCAGCAAGAATTCTACCCATAGTATACTATACTTATGCACACATTGCAATGGGGTTATCCACATGCCAATGTTGTCTAAAAATTATGAGCGAGACCCAATGTTGAGCGAATGATTTTTAGCTACAACAGTGAGCACCCCCTCACTCATCCTTACGAAGACCTTTCTTTTAAGGAGGGTATTTGTTTGTTTGTGTTTATTCCAAATTCTGGCCATATTCGTTTCGTTCACCGGGCCTAAGGTGGCCCCAGCATTAAAAGTACCGGGAATGTCAGTTTTGTCCATTTCCCGTTCGTGAATCTTATTCGGCAGAGGGATGGTGGCAAAAATCTTGACGCTCTCGCCTTCGATC